>DATLHP010000144.1:0-7968 GCA_035539835.1 Bdellovibrionales bacterium | reverse complement strand
CATCCACGCCGCGACAATGGTCACAGCGGGCGTTTACATGATCGTTCGTTTGAACCCGCTCTTTTTGGCAGCACCGAACTCTCTGATGGTTGTTGCGGTGATTGGTGCAGCGACGGCCTTGATGGCGGCGATGATCGGTCTTGCGCAGACGGATATCAAAAAAGTTCTCGCATACTCGACGGTCTCGCAGCTTGGTTACATGTTCCTCGCGTGCGGCGTTGGCGCATTCGGGGCGGCGATGTTCCACCTGATGACTCACGCATTCTTCAAGGCACTCATGTTCTTGGGGTCGGGTTCGGTCATTCACGGAATGCACGAAGAGCAAGACATCCGCAAAATGGGTGGTTTGAAAAAGTACATGCCGATCACGCACGCAACATTCTTTATCGGATGGCTTGCGATTATTGGAATGCCGCCATTCGCCGGCTTCTTCTCAAAAGATGAAATTCTCTGGAAGACATTCACAAGCCCACTTGGTCACAAAGCACTTTGGGTTGTTGGTGTTCTGACAGCGGCGTGCACGGCGTTCTACATGACTCGTCTCATGGCGCTTACGTTCTGGGGCAAGAGCCGAGTTTCTAAAGATGTTCATCCACATGAATCGGGACCAAGCATGTTGATCCCGCTTGTTGTTCTCGCAGTCCTTTCGGCAGTCGGCGGATGGATCGGTATTCCCCATGTCATGGGAGAGATTCTTCCGGGTCACCCAGGAAACTGGCTTGAGCATTGGTTCGAAGGCTCGATTCTTTCGCCAGCAGGAGAAGCTCACGGAAGTGCGACCGCAGAGTGGGCTCTTATGGGAATTTCTGTTTCTCTTGCGGCACTGTCGGCGCTTCTTGCGTTCAACTTCTATGTTCAAAATCCAGAGCGTCCGGTTCGTCTCGCCGAGCGATTCAGCTGCACGCATCGTTGGATTTTGAATAAGTTCTTCGTCGACGAATTTTACTTCGGACGCATTATCAATCCATTGATCAACATCAGCCGCAATCTTTGGGTTTATGTTGATGTGAACTTCATCGATAAAACGACTTACGTTGTTAGCGATGTCGTTCGTGGCGTGGGTTCTGCTGCGAAGACGTTCCAAACCGGAAACCTACAACAATACGCGCTGTATATCGCAATGGCGGTCGCCGCGACGATGTTCCTGATCTTGAGGTAAGAAGATGCTGCTTTCGCTGATCACATTTCTTCCGCTGGTCTTCGCTCTCTTGGTCATGCTGATTCCGCGTGAACAATGGGTGCGTCCGATCTCGTTTGTCTTCTCGCTGATCGGATTGGGCGTAAGCTTAATCATGCTTTTCCGCTTCGATAAAACGACGCCGGCATTGCAGATGGCTGAAAACATCCCTTGGGTTCCTGAGTTGGGCATCAACTACTCGATGGCTGTCGATGGCATCTCGCTTTGGTTGGTGATCTTGACGACGGTTCTTTTGCCGATCGTGATCTTGGGTAGCTGGACAGCGATCGATAAAAAAGTGAAGGGCTTCCACGCGTCGCTCTTCTTGCTTCAGACATCGATGCTCGGTTCGTTCTTCGCGATGGATGCGATTCTCTTTTACGCGTTCTTCGAGCTCTCACTCGTTCCGATGTACTTCATGATCGGTCTCTGGGGCGGAACTCGTCGTATTTATGCGACGGTGAAGTTCTTCATCTTCACGATGGTCGGATCATTGATGATGCTTCTTGCGATCATTTATCTGATGTTCGCAGCCCGCGACACTCTCGGCACGATGTCGGCAAGCCTTTTGACGTTCTATCAATTGAAGCTTCCGTTCGTTGCTGGTGAGTTCTTGAACCCGCAAACACTTCTTTTCTTCGCGTTCTCGCTCGCGTTTGCGATCAAAGTTCCGATGTTCCCGGTTCACACGTGGCTTCCGGATGCACACGTTGAGGCGCCAACACCAGGCTCGGTCATTCTTGCTGGTGTCATGCTGAAGATGGGAAGTTACGGTTTCCTTCGTTTCGTTCTTCCGCTTTTCCCAGAGGCTTCTGAGCACTTTGCTTGGCTCTTTATGTTCTTGGGCACGATCGGAATCGTATACGGAGCTCTGGTTGCGATGGTTCAGCCGGATATCAAGAAGCTTGTCGCGTACTCGTCGGTTTCGCACATGGGTTATGTCATCATCGGCCTTTTCGCGATGAACACTTACGGTGTGTCGGGAAGCCTGTATCAGATGTTGAACCACGGTGTGAGCACAGGCGCGCTCTTCTTGCTCGTCGGTATGATTTACGAAAGAACTCACTCGCGCGAAATCGCCAAATACGGCGGCCTCGCTCTTGCGATGCCGATGTATACGGTCCTTTTTGTAATCGTGACGATGTCTTCGATTGGTGTGCCGATGACGAACGGATTCGTTGGCGAGTTCTTGATTCTTCTCGGAACATTCGAAGCAAACAAAGTCTTCGGCATCATCGCGGTTTCTGGTGTCGTTCTCGGGGCTGTCTATATGTTGTGGGCTGTGAAACGCATTTTCTTCGGGCAGAAGGGCGAGCTCGTAAAAGACGAGCATCATCCACTCAAAGATCTGAACTGCCGTGAGCTTGCTGTTATGGCGCCGCTGGTTGTTCTGATCTTCTGGATGGGCCTCTTTCCGAACACGCTCCTCGATTATTCGAAGACGAGCATCGATCACTATGTGAGCAACAAAGACTCTTACCAGTTGGCGTTTGCTAATGAGAACCAAGAGGCTGCAAAAGTAGCCAACGTTGAAGCGGCGAAAGAGAACGGGAGCAAGCAATGACACCTGAAAATCCGATGGCTTGGGTCACACTCAAAGACCTCGTTGCTGTTGCTCCGATGGCCTCGCTGTTTGCGCTCAGCATGATTCCGCTTCTTCTGAAGGTATTCATGGGCAACCGCGAGCCAAATCCATTCACGGTTTTGGTCTACAACTTCATCGGCCTTATGGTCGGCGCTGGTTTGACGGCAGCGCTGTTCGGCGTCACCTACAGCACCAAGGCAACGGCGTTTTCAAACGCTCTCGTTGTCGACGGTATTTCGGTGTGGATGAGTTACCTCGTCTATTTCGCGACGGCCGTTGCGCTCATGCTTTCTTACGATCACGTTGCGACGCGTGGAAAGCAGTTCACAGAGTTTTGCTTTCTGACGATCAGTGCTGCGATCGGAATGTTGATCTTGATTATGGCTAACGACTTGATCGTTACCTTCATCGGTATTGAGACAATGTCTTTGAGTCTCTACATCTTGGTTGCGATGAGCAAAGAACAGGTTCTCTCGAAAGAGGCCTCGTTTAAATATTTCGTTCTCGGAAGCTTTGCTTCGGCAATCTTCTTGTACGGAATTTCTTTGATGTACGGAACGTCTGGAACAACGTATTTCCCTCAGCTCGCAGAGGCATTGCCGAAACTTATCGAGACAAATCGTGTCTTCGTCGCCGGTCTCGGCCTTCTGATTCTCGGTTTCGCATTCAAGGTCTCGATCTTCCCTCTGCATGCTTGGACACCTGACGTTTATCAGGGCGCTGCGACTCCGGTAACAGCATTGATGTCGACGGCAGTAAAGGCGGCGACGTTCGTTGCGTTCCTTCGCCTGTTTGCGGTTGAGGGCCTTTCAGTGTCGACGCCGCTCTACTATCTCTTGATGTGGCTTGCGGTTTTGACGATGACCGTCGGTAACGTCGCGGCCATCATGCAAAACAACTTTAAGCGAGTTCTCGCGTATTCGAGTGTCGCGCACTCGGGATATGCCTTGATCGGCCTTATTGCGGCGGGCTTTGGTTCGAACTACGAAGGCGCTGCAACGAGCCTTCTGTTCTACATGTTCTCGTACTCGATCATGACGCTCGGATCTTTCGCGGTCGTGGCGCTCTTCGAAAAACACGCAAACACATCGCTCGAAGTGAATGATCTGCGTGGTGCCGCTCGCAAATATCCAGTGTTGGGTTTGAGCCTTACGATTCTAATGTTGAGCCTCGCTGGAATTCCGCCAACATTGGGCTTCTTCGGAAAGCTCTTCATCTTCTCGGCGGCCATTGAGCAAGACATGTACTGGCTCGTGTTCTGGGGTGTGATCAACTCTGCGATCAGCGTGTATTACTACTTGCGACCAATCGTCGTTATGTACATGAGCGAAGAAGAGGGATCAGAAGTCATGGCAAGCCATCTCTTCACCCGCGGTGCGATCGTCGTTTCTGCAATTGCGATCGTTATCCTTGGGATTCTATCGTCACCGATTCTGCGAATCGTTCAGAAGTCTGTTCTCGATATGATCTAAGGCGCCTGGGCGCCTCGGTCGAAAGCTTTTCAGAGCTGTACAATCAATTGACAGTGAAAGCGGCGAAACTCATCGCCGCTTTCGTTTTTATAGCTATTTCAGCTGGATTGGAAACTGCAAAGCTCCAGCGCCGATGCTTATAAAGTCGCGCACTCTTTTTGTTTTTGTCGCCGCCCTCGTCTCGGCGTCTTCTGCCTTTGGTGAAGAGGGGAAGTCCGCGAATCGATGCGCGCAAGTGATTGAAGCAGAGTCTGCTGATGACTTCACGGACCCAATTAAGGGCCTTCGTGAAGGCCAGAAGGTTAACCCCAATCTTCTCAAGGGCAACGAATCAACCTACGAGCTTCTTACTAAGTTTGCAGAACTCGAGACGGAATACACGTCGTCCAGAAATTTCCTGCTCGGAAGCTCGCCAAGTCAGCTACTCCGATTGGTCGAGTATTCGCACTTCCAAGAATTCAAAAAAGAAAACCCGAATAGCAGTGCCATCGAAGTCTATGGTTACGAGACAATGCAGGCATGGAAGCGGGCCGACGATTACTTGACCAGCATTCCGGTTGGAAAATTTGTTCCGTCGCTCGAGCTCTTTAGAAAAATTGGCGAACTATCCGGCGAAGCCATCCATCCACTCAAAGTGAAGCTCTCGATGCCAGGTGTACTGCCGGGCAAGGGCGCCTTTAAAGTTTGGCCAAACTTTGCAAGAAACCCGTTGAATGAGCCCCTTACAGAGGATGAATACAAACTCATTAAAGAGAATCGATGGCTTGAGGGCTTCGTTGAGCTTCCAGCTCCGTGGAGCAAACCTGGCGCACGTCGCGGCGTAATTCTCTATGCTCTTCCGGGCAACGTTGAAAACAAGCTTGTTGAGCTCATCGCTTGGTACAAAGCGAACGAAGGCAAACTGGATCCGATCCGTCTCGCTGTAGAGTTTCAGCGCGCGTTTGTTTCGATCCATCCGTTTGTCGATGGCAATGGACGAGTCAGCCGCCTATTGATGGACCGAATTTTACTCGAGTACGGTCTTCCGCCGGCGTTACTTCTCAAGCACGACATGGATCTCACGGCACCTCTTGATGCGTATGAGGCGGCTGTTCGCTTCGGGGTTGCAGATAGCGTTAATCTGTTAACCTATGAAGTGAGCAACTGGGATATTGATTTGAGCTTCGGAAAAATAGGTGAGTGGTCGGCGAATCCGAAGCCGGGCTATTCACCTTTTACGGAGCGATTTGCAAAGATCAAAAATTTCTCGTTTAGCATTGGTGACCGCCGATTCCGCATTGGAGAAGACGGCTTCCTGTACGATCAGTACAAGGTTCCGCATGAACTTCACGACGGACGACTTTATCCAATTCCCGATCGGCTTGTTGAGTTCTACGACTTCGGTGGCGATCTTGCGAACTTGAGTCCTTATCGCAAGGTCAGCAAAATGCGCCGCGAGATGTTCGCTCGCCACGTCGGATTCGTTGAGCGCCTGGAGAAGAAGAGAGAAAGTGGAGTTTCCGAGAATATCAAAGTCGTTCCGTACGAAACGATATCGAGGTTAAACGAATCGGGTCAGATGGCAATTCGACCTTGGCAGGAAGCTCGATTTATCGAAGCAATGCGCCTAAGAGAAGAGTCGGACAGACTTCAATTGCAACCGTTTGCGGCCGGCGAGACCAACTACTCATTCCGAATATCGCAAAATGAACTCAATCCGATGGCAACCGTAGCCCAGTACGAGCTGATGGACTTACATCTTTCTGAGTTCGCCAGCGCAGTTGCAAAGTATCCGAAACTCAGCGCAGCAGTTAAGGCTCAGCGACAACGCATGCATCGGTCTGCCCGGGCACTTCTCGCTCCTTACCTTGAGTTAGAAAAAAAATTGACGCTTTCGGATCGCACGGCTCTTGCGAAGCTTCCGATCTACGGGCTCTTTAGTAAGTATCTTTCGGTTTCGAAGCTTCACTTTGATCACTACGACAAAGCGATCAATGCCGGTGTGGATCGTTACACGCCACTGATTCGTAGCGCGAACGCTCTTTCGTCGAGAGTCGGGTTCATTCCCACGGGTGTTTACACGGCGATCGCTCGAAAAATTCCGATGGTGCGTGAGTTGTTTAGTTGGACAGACAAGTTTCTAAAAGACCTTGAGACCGAAGCAGGAAAAAAGAGAATTGCGCAAGCCGTTCGCCTTTCGCCGTGGATTCCGCGCGACAAGGTAAAAGAGACGACTGAGGCACTCGAAGAAAAGATCCCAGAATTTAAGGAACTTCTTGGAAACATCGAGCAGGCTCTTCTTTCTGATCCTCGTGTCATTTACCCAATGTCTGAAGTCAGCGGTCGCATGGTCTATAAGCTTGAAGCGAGAGCGATTGGTTACGACAATCAGTCACTCGGCCTGTCGTTCTCGACCAATGCGGAAATGTACAAAGGCGGCGCTATACACGCGTACGGTGAAGCAAAAGATACGGCCATTTATGTAGTTCGTGTTCCAAAAGACAGCGTGCGTGTAAACTATGTTTCGGAGTTTAAAGGCGAGTACGAGGTCATCGGTATTCGACCAATTCTGCCAGCGGCAGTCATAGCAAAATACCCGGGGACATTCGAAATGCAGTCGGCGCCGGATGCCGAAAAAAATCCGACGGCCAACCAAATGCATCGACTCTTGGGCCTCTAGTGAAATTTGACTTGGCTGCATTTCTCGGCGCGCCCAAGGTGCGCCACCGTCTAAACATTAGACAGCTCAATTGTAAGACTTTCGCCCTCAGCCCCGAAACGGTAGGGCGCCTAATTTGAAGAGCATTTCCTTAGTTTTTCTAAGGAGCTGTCTATGCGGATTTCCACATTCTTCCCAGCTGTCCTTGTTGCAGCGATTTCGGCCTCTGCCTTCGCTCAAGATGTTCCAATTGCGGAATGGTCGGGACGCCTCGTGCTTCCAGCGGCGACGCAACGCCTGGATGATGGAGCGGTTCTCTTTCGTGTCGAGAATGCTCCACAAAACATGCAGCACCTAAAGGGAAAGACCGTTTGGCTTCGTCCCGATCCATCTGAGCCCGGCTCTTATCGCCGATTCAAAGACAGCTCTATCGATGTGGTCTTCAATCAGAAATCAAAACTCAAGGAAGTCGGTAGCGCAGAAGAAGAAAAAGTCGTCATGCCGAGCGCGATCAACGGATGGAAAAAAGTTTCGCCGCTTGAAAGCCTGGCTGCAGGATCCATCGGAAATTCGGTTCAGGTAGAAATTCAATCTCCGCGCCTTCGCGAAAACGGCAATTCAACTGAGCTCTTTATTTCTGCAGAGCCAATCATTCTCGATGGGTCTCGTCAGGCACTCGTGAAGTTCGTTCGTAAGATTGATCATGATGTCTACGTCGTTCGTCATTACAACGTCGCAACGAAACAATTCGATGGGCGAGAAGAAACAGTCAAAATCGACTTCCAGAAGTCGTTAGAAGGCTCACTTCGCGAAGTAAAGAACTTGGATGGCATTGAAACTCACGAGCTCAATAATGACGGCTGGAACGTGTATGGCGAAAGAACGAGCGACGGTTTCATCGTTCGTTCGCTTGAGTCGTATCGCCTCTTCCGTGCGAATCAGGCATCAGACTTCAATCAAGTTTTCGTTGGACAGCCGACATCAGCTCTTCGTTCACAGTATTGGAATATTTCTGATGCCGACAAAACGAAGATAAAAAAGTTTGCTCATCTTAAGAGCGCAGATGCTCTTGCTAAAATCGGAGACGAGTTTCTGG
>DATLHP010000143.1:0-7481 GCA_035539835.1 Bdellovibrionales bacterium | reverse complement strand
AAGACCGCAATCGTGAAGTCTTTGAGCTCATAGTGTTCCATGTCGAGGTTCACGAACACGCCGCGCTCCATCGCCGTGCGAAGGATCGGGCGAACACGCTCTTTCGTGCGCTCTTTCGCTTTATCGAACGCTTTGACGTCGATTTCTGAATCGATCGCCGAAAGTTTCACAGAAACATTCACGCGTGGAATTG
This sequence comes from Bdellovibrionales bacterium, assembly GCA_035539835.1. Lineage (GTDB taxonomy): Bacteria > Bdellovibrionota > Bdellovibrionia > Bdellovibrionales > JAMPXM01 > DATLHP01. The sequence goes on along the minus strand of DATLHP010000143.1, from coordinate 7,288 downwards.
GACCTTTGTGATCTTCATCGATCTGCGCAATGTGATCCCATTGGCCAGCATCTTTTGCGAGCCAAGTGATGAGTTCGAGATATTTCTTGAGATAAACTTGTGCTTCAGCGTCCGAGAGCGAAGTTTCGCCGAGGATGTCGACGGTGAACGCGATCTTGTTTTTACGCGCTTTTTTCAAGACGACGAGAGACTCTTCCGGCGTTTCGCCGGTGATGAACATCTTCGCCATTTGTACGACGTTCTTCTTTACCGCACCTGCCATCAAGCCTGGGGCCAAAGAGCCGAGACCAACACCGAAGTTGAAAACGCTCGGAAGCTCATCGCCTGCCTCTGCGAAATACTCTTTCAGATGGCGCGCGACCTCTGAGCCAGAGTTCAGGTATGGAAGAACGTCGACGAAGCGGAACATCTGCGTCTTGAACTGTTCGTTCTTCATCGACCAGTCCATGATCTTACGGTTCCATGTATCTTTGCTGAAGATCGATTGGCCTTCGGATTCCATTTGGTTGAAGATCAATTCGCCCTTAGTTTTGATAGCAGCTTGTACGGCATCCATCGGTTCGGAACCTCGCGAGAAAACACTGATTTTTAGGTGAGGGGAATCTACTCCCGCAGACCGGCTTTGGGTAGGAGTTTGGTGCTCTGTTAAGTTTGCTCGACCTCCGGTCTCGCGCGGTTCGCCGATTACGGCTCTGCCTTATCTAACAGACCAGTTAGCCTGAACGATGCCTTCGATTTGAGCTGCCATTTGGTCGCCAGATTGAATCCGGGCAACACCGGTCGGCGTCCCAGTTAAAAGCAGATCGCCTTCCACGACTGGGAAGCGATCTATAACGTAGCGGCGCAGCTTTTCAGCACTATGAATCATGTCAGACGTCGTGCCGGTTTGGCGGGTTTCGCCATTGACCGTCAGGCCGAATTTTAGGCCCTGCAAATCGACTTTTTTATCGAGCGGCACCAAAGGGCCGAGGGCAGTGGAATCTTTGAAAGATTTTGCCAAAGTCCATGGGTGGCCAGCGGATTTCAGCTTGTGTTGCGTATCGCGGGCCGTGAGATCGAGTGCGACCGTGATGTGGCTGAATTGAAGATCAGCGCCGAAAACAAGAGCGACTTCGCACTCATGGTGAATGTCGTCAGTGAATGACGGCAAACGAATCGCGCCGCCGTTTTCGACGATCGAGCTTCCAGCCTTCAAAAACACCATTGGATCGGAGTCTTTTTCAGGAACTGCGTTGCCGAGTTCTTTTGCGTGTGCGCCGTAGTTTCTTCCGATAGCCCAGATGTTTCGAATCATTTTCGTAGTTCCTTAACTTAAGCGCGCCGGGGAGAGATGACGCCGCCGCCTTTGGTAATGCAGACTCCATCTTCGACGCGAAAAATGAGAAATTCGCCAGCAGCCCATGATGTCGCGCTTTGCGTGTAATCGCTCGGCCATTTTGCAATGGCAGCCTCAAGCCAATCGAGATGCGAACAAACATAGGCGGTCGCATCGTGGTCAAGTCGCATCAGACGATCGAAGACATCCATCACTCTCTGGTCAAATTCGGCAGTCGATTCGTTGTTTTTCCTCTCGTCGAGGTTTTCGTCGATGATCAGAGCGAGCCCGAGGTTGTCAGAGAGCACCTGAAGAGTCTGGCGTGCTCGTTTTTTCGGCGATGAAAACAAATGCGTGGGACTTGGGAGTGATCCGTGAGGCGTAACCAAACTAGGAAGATCATTGGCTTGCGCAAGGCCGACCGTGTTCAGGCTCGCATCGCCGACTTCATAGGGAGAACGTGTGGCATGTCTGAAGAGTACGAGTTTCATCTTGCCTCATTCCCCACTGAGCCTCTAAAACTGATCCATGGATGACTCTAAATCCAATCCCGCCCGGGTCTATAAATTTCTGACGGAAGATCTCACTGTGCGCGCAGCGGCAGTGATTGCGACTCAAGCCGTCGATGAGATGCGGTCGATTCAGAACAGCTATCCGGTTCCTACAGTGGCCGTTGGCCGCGCTATGGTCGGAGCGCTTCTGATGGCTTCGCATCTGAAAAACGGGCAGGAGCTATCAGTTTATTTCCAGGGCAACGGGCCTTTAGGGCGTGTCTTCGCCGAAGCGAATTTCGAAGGCCAGGTGCGTGGCTATAGTAACAACCCGCAATTGCAGGTTCCGATCGAAGGCGAACAGCTTCCGGTGGGTGCTGCGATCGGGATCGGACTTCTTACGGTCACGCACCATCTGCCTTCAAGCAACGAGCCCCATCGCGGAACGGTGATTATTCGCACTGGCGAAATCGGCGACGATATTGCCTTCTACCTCGATCAATCGCATCAGATTCCGTCGGTCGTCGCCCTCGGTGTTCATGTGAATGCTTATGGGCTTGTTGAAGCGGCTGGCGGAATTTTGATCGAACTCATGCCGGGCCACGAAGAAGAAACGATCCGCATGATCGAAGCTCGCGTAAAAAACGCGCCGTCGATTTCAAAGCGCATTCTTGAAGGCGCGACGCCGAAAGATTTGATCAACGACTATCTTGGCGATTTCAAGCTCCTCGAACTCGATCACCCACATGAAGTGAAGTATCACTGCCGCTGTACGCGCGAGCGAGTGCTGCGCTCATTGATGCTGCTTGGTCTCGAAGAGATCGACAACGCCATCGCAGAAGCAAAGCCATTGGATGTTTCATGCGAATTCTGCGGCCGTAAGTACGAAGTCGGAGACGAAGATCTTCAGCGCATTCGCGCAGACCTTTATAAAGTTTCTTTGAACTAAGCGCTCGTTCGGCGCTGTTCAACTTATCGACAAAAGTGACAGTGACAGGCCTCGCTTCTGATCTGTTTTAGCGACAAAGCTCACATAACGAAGCTCACGATTTGCGCGGTTCTTGCTATTCAACTGACGACTCGAGAGAGATCGCAGATATCGCTATTGAAGGAGTGAGATCATGAACGCTTTGCAATCCGTTACTTTGCTTGTCGCAGTCCTCGTCGGAACATCGGCTATCGCCGCGCCACCAGAACTTCCACCAGTAGAAATCACGCCGGCAGGGGATCTTCCACCAGTGAGATCTTCGAAAGAGCGTGAACCAGAAGCGCAGGCTCCTGCTCCGGTGCCGCAACCTGCTCCTCACCGCGTTCAACCGGTACAAGCCGCTTCGTCTGGCGCTCAAGCTGCGCTTTCTTACTGCAAAGCTCGTCAAGTACGTACAGGTCGTTCCATCGGAAGCTGTCTTGAAATCGTTGATGGCGATATCAAGAGCACGATCTTGAACTGCGGGCAGATTCGCAAGATCGAAAGCCGAGGCTCAGCGATCGTTTCAGCGGTTGTCGACAGCAAGTACAATGAACTTCGTCTTCTCGGCCAATCGAATTTGGCGCGTTCACGTCGCGTGACGGCTCTTCTTCAAAACATCACTGCGTCTGAATCACTTCGTGATTTGATGTGCAGCCGTGACGCCTTCCAATTGGTTCTCGAGGGCGTTGCGAACTAACTTCGTTGAGAAGTCCCGTCCTTTTAAAATAGCCCCTGAATGTCAGCCCCTGTCTAAAGCATAGACAGGGGCTTTTTACATTGTGGCCATTATAGAGCTTCTGGCGATGGTCTTTGTGTTGCTTTAGAGGAGCGTGGCAATGCCCTCAAAGGAGAGCTTTATGAAAGTTCGTTCGCATAAATCAGGTCTCGTTCGCCTTGCTCCACTCGTCGCTGGTCTGACAGCGTTCTCGATGTTCGCTGCTTGTGTGAAAGCTCGAGACGAGGGTGCTGGAATTAAAACTCATGCGACTCCGGGCCAATTGCAGAGAGCTGAAGCGAAGGCAAAGAGTGCATTTCCTCAGTTTGATTCGAAAAATCCGCAGAACCAAGCTTTCGCGGCAGAGCTGAAGACAGCGACGCTTTTCCAGGCCCGTGACAAAGATGATAAAAACAAAGTTACGGTCAATTTAGACATTGCATTGAAAGATGATTCAATCAAAGCGCACAACGCGATCAACGGAAAAGAGTCGACGGAGCTTACAAAGAGCGACGACACGGCGGCTGCCTATAAAGTCGAGGCAAAATGCACATCTGACAATTGCGTGATGGTCGCAGTTCTCGTGACTGAGGTCGTTGAAGAAGCTTTGACTCGCACGGGTGAAGCAGTGGATGAGGCTGCAGCGAAGGCACCTGAACAAACTGCTGAAGAAAAAGCGGCTGCTGAATTGAAAGAAGCGGCGAAGAAGACGCTTGAGACTTATAAACAGCTTCTTGAAGCTAAATCAGCAACAGACGAACAAACGGCTGCAGCTCTTGAGGCAGCGAAAGTTCTAGAGTTCGAAACTGTTGAGGCAGCATTGGAAGGCTTGGCTAAAGCGAAAGAAGAGCCGCAAGCCGAAGCTCCGAAAAAAGACGAACAGAAGAAAGACGAACCGAAAGAAGAAAAGAGCACGAAAACTCGTCAAATGCTTCTGCTGTTCGCTGGTTCGCAAAAGACGAAAGCGAAGTCTTCGAAAGATGATACTGCGGTTGGTGTCGAAATGAAGCTCGTCTATCCGAATGACTTGAAGGCCGAAGCGAAAGCTGAAAAGAAAGAAGATAGAGAGGCCGAGAAAAAGGTCACACAGAAAGAATCAGAAGAAGACGAGACAAAGAAAACGAAGTAATTCGTAAATTGATTTCGAAACTTAAGAAGCGCGCCCAGACCGGCGCGCTTTTTCTTTTTCCGCGGCTGGTGGTGCAGAAATACCTTTGGCTTTGCGGTACGCGTTTAAGTCAAAGTGGCCGTAAGTCTTTTTACGAAGCATCTCTAAGACTTCTTCTTTCAAGTCAGTGTTCAGTGACTCTTCGAACTGAATAGGGATGATCGTACCTGTGCATTTCAAGCGATCGATATAGTCCGCAACGACACGAACCAAAAACGCCTCAGTGGCCTCTTCTTCAACCAGGGCGTTGAAGAGGTGCTGTTCAAAGATCAAATAAAGCGGGTCGGCATCATGGCGCATAGAGTCCTCGCTTCTCGTATCGGAAGACTGCGCCGCTAAGAGAGTTTCACCTTTATTTTTAGACCCTTGGCCAAGAGCCCATCTCATAAATAGGCAACCCTTGACGGTTCTTCATCGCAGTCGAGATCAAGGCGCGAGGAGGCGCGATAGTGGAGCTATTGCAACGAGGAGCAACGCTGAGATCGACTGCGATGAAAACCGCCCCTCAGGGGTTTTCCAGCCATTCGCCAGGCTCTTTGTTGTCGCTCCTCAATGCAGCGCCACTACATTTCGTTGCTCCGCCGCGATCCTGACGAATGGCTGGAAAATCAAGGGCTGACTATTTATGAGATGGGCTCTAGGCTGATCGCATGGAACAGACCCCGACGACTCGATTTCCTCCACTCACTCTCGGAGAATTGGTCGGTATTGCTGGCGAACTCCAGACCTTGGTCGGGGCGCAGCTGCAGGAGTGCCTGCAAACCTCTTCTGAATTGGGTTTAGGTTTCTATCACGATCGGCGCATTCAATGGCTCTGGTTCGATCTTGATCCTCGTCGCCCCTTGGTGTTGAAGCTCGATACGCCACCCAAACTGAAAAAGCTCACGAAGCCGTTGTCGCTGTTCATTCGATCAAATTTCGTCGGCCGAAGACTCAAAGCGCTGACGGTAAGAATCGAAAGCGGAAGGGTTTTGGTTCTCGAATTTCATCGATCGAGCGAAGAGCCAAGCGAGGGCGAGATGAATCTAGAGATTCGTCTTTTGCCGCATGGTCAAAACGTGATCGCCAAATTCTTAGACAAGGGAATTAGCGATTCAAAACCGAAGGATTTGCCTTCAGCGCCGATCGAAATGCGAGAAGACGAAGAGCGCCGAACGCTTGATGATGTCACCCAGGCTTGGCTTGCATTGAAATCCGCACGTTCACAGCCGACCCAGACAAAAAAAGATGCACCAGAAAAGGTTTGGGCGCGCGCGATTGAAAAAAAAGAAGCGGCTCTCGTGCGCATGCGCGAAGAGCTTGAAATTAAAGCAAGCGGAGCCGAGCGCGAAGCTGGAGAATGGTTGAAAGCCAATGGGACTCTCGAGGTTCCGCAGCAATGGAAAGAGCTCGTCGACACCGACAAATCGATTGCTTGGAATATCCAAGAACTCTTTCGTCTGGCGAAAGATAAAGAGCGTAAAATTGAAGGCACAAGAGCCCGCATTGAGCTTGTTGAATCAGAGTTGGCGAAGCTTCGGAATGATGGCCCTATTGCGCACCAAGCTGCGCCCGCTCCTGAAAAGAGTCTTTTGGAGCGCGCCGATGCGAAGGGTCGACGTTTTAAACTCGCCGGCGATATCGACGTCTACATTGGAAAGTCAGCTGGCGATAACTTGGCGCTTTTACGTCGTGCGCAACCGTTCGATTACTGGCTGCACCTTCGCGATATGCCCGGATCTCACGCGATTCTTCGAAGAACTCGCGGGCGCGTCGTCACTGACGGTGAACTTGTGCAGGCCGCAAAGTGGGTCGTTGAACAATCGCTAAAGAAAAACGAACTACAGCTCAAAGGCGAGCGTTACGACGTTCTGATCGTCGAATGCCGTTTCGTTAAGCCAATCCGCGGCGACAAGCTCGGCAGAGTCAACTACACAAACGATCGCGTTCTTTCGATTCGTTTCTAACCTTTCGGGTTGACTGTATTTTTGGGCGAAATAGCATTCTGTGCATGGGTCAGCCGTTTGACATGATCGAAGTAGAGAACCTTACGAAATCCTACGGGCCGCATCGCGCGATCGATGGCCTTTCTTTCAAAATCAAAAAAGGCGAAGTGGTCGGATTTCTTGGGCCGAATGGCGCCGGAAAAACGACGACGATGAAGATCATTACAGGCTTCATGGCGCCGACGGAAGGCAGTGTTCGAGTCGCTGGCTTCGATGTTTTCGAAGATCCGATCGAAGTCAAAAAACGCATCGGATACTTGCCCGAGACACCACCTGTTTACGGAGAAATGACGGTTGAGTCGTATCTCCGTTTTGTTGCGAATCTGAAAGGTGTCGAGAAGTCGCGCGTTTCAGAACTCGTCGAACGTTCTATGGAGAAAACAGATCTCACAAGCGTTCGTCGTCGTCTGATTCAAAATCTTTCAAAAGGCTACCGCCAACGCGTCGGAATTTCACAAGCTCTGGTTTCAGATCCTGAAGTTCTAATTCTCGACGAGCCGACGGTGGGACTTGATCCGCGCCAAGTCGCCGAGGTTCGATCGTTGATTAAAGAACTCGCGGGTCATCACACAATCATTCTGTCGACCCACATTCTTCCGGAAGTTCAGGCCTCTTGCGAAAAGATCATCATCATCGATCGTGGT
>DATLHP010000142.1:0-3277 GCA_035539835.1 Bdellovibrionales bacterium | reverse complement strand
ATCTTCCGGTTGGAGCGCTTTACAAATTCAATACGGCCGTGGATCGCGAAACAGGATATAAAACGGTTTCGCTGTTAGGTCTCCCGATGAAAAACGCCGATGGAAAAGTTCGCGGCGTTCTTCAAATTCTGAACAAGGTTCAGCCGGGATCAAAGAAAACTGAAAACGGACATTTTTCAGAAAACGATATCATTCCTTTCACAGACGAAGACGTTGAGCTGATGCAGGTTTTTGCATCACAAGCGACAGTCGCAATCGAAAACGCGAAACTCACTGAAGACATTCAGAACCTTTTCGAAAGCTTCATTCGCGCGTCAGTCACTGCAATTGAGTCACGAGATCCAGCGACAAGTGGTCACAGCGACCGAGTTGCCGTTCTCACTGTTGAATTCGCACGGGCGGTTCATCAATGCCAAGAAGGCCCGCTGAAATGCGTTTGTTTTTCAGACGAACAGGTTCGTGAGCTTCGCTACGCTTCACTCTTGCACGACTTCGGAAAAATCGGTGTTCGCGAATCGATTCTCAACAAGCGACACAAACTCTATCCGCACGAGATGGAAACGATTCTTCTTCGCCTTGATTCCGCTCGCGCTCGCCAAGAGATGATGGTTTGGAAAGATATGGCGCACGAACTCGTCGATCTTTTCGAAAAAGGTCATGTGCAAGCGCCGCGCGGAAAACTGAGCGAAGTCTCAAAAAAGATCGACAGCTTTGCTCAGCAGCTTCAGCAGGTTCGTCTTTCTGTCATCAAGGCAAACCAACCGCAGATCGTCGAAGGCGACTTCGATATCGTTTCGTTGATGACTTGGATCAATAAAGCCGCGCGCGATCTTGATCACACGTTGATTACTCCAGAAGAGATGGTCAAATTGTCACTTCCGAAGGGAAGTCTCAGTGAAGAAGAAAGACGTGAAATCGAATCTCACGTCAGCCACACCTATCACTTCCTGCGTCAGATTGCCTGGACTGAAGATCTGTCGAACGTCGCCGATATCGCGCATGCGCATCATGAAAAATGTGATGGCACAGGATATCCACGCGGCTTAACGCTTGAACACATACCAATCCAAGCTCGTTTAATGGCCATCTCTGACATTTACGACGCACTGACGTCGATGGATCGCCCCTATAAACCAGCTGTCAACGCCGAGCGCGCGATCGAGATTTTGCATCTCGAAGCACGCAATGGAAAATTGGATCTCGACCTGCTGAAAGTATTCGTCGAAGCGGAGGTCTTTAAAACCGCTGATGGAATGCGCATCCGCAAGTCCGCTTGACCCGCCTATAGAAACCACGTTTCAATCTCTACTTCACTGCTCGAATGAGAATCATTCGGCTCTAATAGGAGATTGAAAATGGCTAAGAAAAAAGGCGGAAAAAAAGAAGTCGTTATCGTCGCTAGCAAAATGAAAGATGCAATTCGTAGCGCCGGCTGCAACGTTGCAGGTGATGCAATCGACGATCTCAACGAAAAAGTTCACGCAATCATCGCAGCGGCTGTTGCGCGCGCGAAAGACAACGGTCGCAAGACTGTTCGCGGCTACGATTTCTAATCTTCGATGAGCAAAGACTTCTCTAAGTCCATTCTCGTCACCGGCGGTGGAAGCGGCATTGGTCGCGCCATCGCCGAGCGTTTTTTGAACGAAGGCTACGGAGCCATTCTCGTTGGACGACGCAAGGAACCCCTCGAAGAAGTGACTCGCCAGTTTCAAGGCCGCGCGATAGCGATGACTTGTGACCTGACGTCGAGCAACGATATTGCAAAACTCGCAACGGCTCTCGGAAACTCAGAACACGGCAAAGCCCTCACCGTTCTCGTGAACAATGCGGGAATCTACTGGCGTCGCGCATTCAAAGATTCTAGCGCCGCAGATTGGCAGTCGATGTTTGAAACTAATTTTTTCGGAGCGGTACGTCTCACGCAAGCTTTGCTGCCTTTGATTGAAAAAAACAAAGGCGCGATCATCAACGTTGCTTCGACATTGGGGAATAGACCCGTTGCCGGCACCAGTGCGTATTCGGCCTCGAAAGCAGCTATGATCAACTGGACTCAGAGTCTTGCGCTTGAACTTGCCCCAGCGGGAGTTCGAGTCAATACGGTGTCTCCGGGCATCGTCGATACACCGATTCATGACTTCCATAAGGATTCGCCTGAGAAAAAGCGTGGTCTCGATGGCCTTCAGCCGCTTGGACGTCTTGGGAAGCCAGAGGATATTGCACACGCTGCATGGTCATTGGCTGGACCTGGTTCGGAATGGATTACCGGAAGCTGTCTGACTGTTGACGGCGGCATCAGCCTCGCCTGATTCTATATGTCGATGCAAAATCACCTGATCGCCCGACGGCACCTTTTTTCGACAGCTCATTTTTACGCGCAAAAGCGTTTCAGCGAAGCCGAGAATCGCGCAAACTTCGGCGCATGCTTCACTCCTCATGGACACGGTCACAACTACGTCATTGAAGCTTTTGTTTCCGGGGGTCTTGATCCACAAACAGGTCTCGTTATGAACGTCACCGATCTCGATATTCACATGAAGAAGGTCTGCGCTCCGTTTGACCATCATCACGTGAACTTCGATGTTCCAGAGTTCGCAGATGCGATTCCGACGACTGAGAACTTGGCAAGCTACCTGTTCAACGAACTCAAGCAAGAGCTCTCAAAGCATAGCCCGGAGCTCAAGCTTCATCACATTCGTCTCTATGAAACGGACGATCTGTGGGCCGAGGCTTCTGACAAAGCGACAAAGCCAACTAAAGGTGCGAGCGTCACTCGCCAAGTTGAAATTCGTTCGATTCATCACCTCGAGAATAAGGCGTTCAGCGAAAAGCGGAATAAAGCGATTTACGGCATTTGTTACGGAACTCACGGCCATCACTACAAAGTTCAAGTGACTTGCGTGGGTCAGATTGACGAAAAAACTGGTCTCGCGGTTCAGCGTGACGAGCTTGATGCCGTTTTAAAGAAAAAGATCGTCGACCCTTACGATGGCGTCGATCTCAATAAGAAATTTCCGAACACATCGTGTGAAGCTTTGGCGAAAGAGTTCTTTGAACTCCTTCGCCCTGAACTCGGAAACCGATTGATCAAAATCGGAATCCAAGAGACTCGAAAGAACTATTTCGAATTCCCAGCTGCTGGCGAGTGATCAAAGAAAGTGACAGCATCGAGATCCGCCCACTTGCCATCGACTTTCTTTTTCACCTGCACTCGCCCATCCAGACGAAGTACCTCTGTGCCTTCAGCATTCATATAAAAATGAAGTGGATCAACCAGAGC
>DATLHP010000141.1:0-3346 GCA_035539835.1 Bdellovibrionales bacterium | reverse complement strand
CCGCCGCATCATTGAGCTCCCGCAAACTCTTCGTCAAATTTCGACTGAATGAGATCGTCAAAAACAAGCCTGTCGCCTCAACTGTCAGAACCAGCAACAGAAGCGCTGTCATCAAAACATTCTCGAGCCAGCGCGAGCCTTCTCCTAAGATGTAAGAGAATTCGTCTTCGATGCGAGTGAACTCATCGTTGAGAAGCTCGATCTTATGCATCTGAGCATCGATCTCGGCTCTTGCTTGTTTGGTCATCACGAGCTGACGGAGGGTTTCGGCTTCTTTCCCAAGGACCACCATCAAATCATCGGCCTCGCCCCATACAGCGAGCGCGCGTGAGATATGAGATGTCCAATAAAACCGTCGCACCAACTGATAGAGACCTTGAATGTCATCGGGATGAATTCGGCCTCGGCTGAAGCCTTCAAAGACCTTTGCGTATTCGGGATTCTCTTTGAGGAGTTCCATCCGCGCCTGATGGTCACCAGCTGGAACTTCTAAGGCTTTTTGGAATGCGAAGAAGTCTTCCTCTTCACCGGTATCAGCAAAACGTCGAAGTTCGATGATCGATGTTTTCTGAGCTTTCGACCACAAACCTTCGCCACCGACGAAAGCTCGGACCGCAGAGAGATTCGTCATTGCAAAACGCAATGTCAGAAGTTCGAAGGCGATCAGTAAAGCCATTGTGCCAACGACAAAGTACAACTTCGTCGAGACAGAAAGGTCCTTCCAATATCTTCGAGTCCTAATCATTCCAAACCACCAAAATTTCCAGGTGCCAAAAGTACTCTTTTTGTTGAGATGAAATCCACAGGTTTATCGCCGCGTGAAATTCTTAGAGACGGCTTTTTTCAGGGATATACGGCATTTGTTTACCGATCCAAAGGTCGGCAGCCATCCTGAAGGAAAGTAAACCGGTTTTATAATAATCCGATTTTCCATCTGCTTGTTTAAACGGATCAATAGTTTGGACGCGTTCTTTAACGAATGGGTCACTATCGACGACGTCGCTTCCGCTGACGAAAAGGACGAAGTGTACTTTTTCGTCATGATTGGCAGTTGCGGGAAGCTCGAGGGTTTCAGGGAGATCAGCTTGGCCGATCGTCTTCAGCACCTTCACCTGAACCTTGAAGTCTTCTTTGCCAGAAAACACGCGACCGAGAAGTCCCTTCTTCTGTGTTACTTGAACGACTTCAACGAGCGCGATGCCTGTGATTTTGCGTTTTTCTGAGGTTTCGTTCGCCATATTCCGAGCCAAGTTGAGAGTGAGAGATGATGCTACATCAAATGCAGCGCGTCTGGACTCAAGATCTGGACAAAGTGTCTCATAGAATTGGTTTTGGGGAAAACTACACATGAGCACCACTGCAGCAATACTCCTGACCTCTTTCATTTGCGCATCAAAAGGGCAGACCGTTGCTAATCCAGTTTCGATCATCGGTGATCCATCGGGACAAGTAACTCATCGAGAGATTTTCAAAAGCGGTCGCCTGCAAGTGCAGTCAAAGTCACTCGCATCCTCATTCTCAACAGAGATTAACGGAACCGCGCTTTCTGTGCGCAATGAAAGCGGCGAAGAAATTCTTTCGCTCATTCCTGATGACGACGGGCAGTTTGCGACGGCCACGGATGGCAGAGTTCAATTCCGCTGCGCTCTCAATCACCGAGGCTTTCAAGAACACAATAGGTCTGACGAAAAGCCTTACTGCGAAGGTCGAAAAGAACCGAACTACTTCGTTGATCGCTATCTTACTGTCGGCGGACGTCTTTCATTTCCGAATGGTCCCTATGGACTCCTCGACGGCGGAATCTGTTGGTGGCTTTCGCGTTTCGAACGAAATGCCGTTATGCTCGCCGTCTTCAAGCCAGAGCTGCCTCAGCCTACTTCGACTGAAGCGAAGAAAATTATCAAAGACCTGCGCTCAACCAAAAAAGTTATCGAGATTCCTGGCTTCAACAACCTCACCGAATTCAGCACGGCCTACAAAAACGAAATCGTCTCTTCGCTTGAAGCTTGGCAACTCAATGATGGCATTTTCTCGTTTGCTTGGATTCGCGGCCTCAAAGGCGCATCCGAGGTAAAACCCGAAGTTTTGCAGAAGACGATGGATCAGACGTTCAAGCTCGTCGAAGAACAGCAACGGCCGACGTTCCACATGTTGCAGATCAAGGGCATTACCGCTCACTCTTGGATCGTTCTTGCGATGGATCGTCGCGAGGATGGTTACGACTTGCTCGTTGCGGACAGCAATTTCAACGACGTTGCAACTTGGCACGAGTATAGATTTGGCATGCGCCAACTCGAGTTCTACAAGAGCGTTCCCTATCTTCAAAAAGCTTTTAATGAAGAAGCTGATGAAGCCGTTCAATCGGGCGCAAACTACTGCGCCCAATCGAATTTATAAAACCTAGTTCAGCGATGCCTGAAGAGCCTGCGCAGTATCGAGATGCTGTTGCACATGATCGCGCGTCTCTTCGAGATATGAACGGAATTGCGTGTCCTGCGCGCCCGGAATGTATTTGTCATTCAGTCTCGCGAGAAGCTCTTCGTGCATAGTGATCTGCGATGAAATGTATGCTTGATCAAAATCGCTACCCGCCCTCACTTTTAGATCTTTCATTTTGGCTTCAGTGTCGCTCGCTACCTGTTTACTCAGATTCGATTTCTGCACATCGATGTCAGAAGACTTGGCGACATCAGCGCCTTCTTTTTTATTAGCTCTGTGATCGGCAACCATTTTGTCAGCGAACGCTTTGACTTGTGGATCCGTCGCTTTTTGCTGTGCGAGTTGAGCCATTTCGATTTCTGCCGTGTTGGCGGCAGCGAGTACAGCTGAGACTTCGCCATCGGTCGTTGCTGAAACTGTTTCGGTTTCATCAACGACAGTTCCCTCTGTGACACCGTTGTCCGTCGTTTCAGACTTTTCAGAATTGTGTGCACAAGCTGCGAGCGCAGCCAGGCCCAAGGCAATCAATGCCTGTTTCATCAGTTTCATTTTCAACCTCCATGTGATGCAGAAATGTTGCGCCCAAAGTCCGCTTCGGGCTTTTCAGGGTTGCGGAAGATTTGCGAAATTCGCTCTACGGACGAGGCCATCAGCCCCATGAGCCCCTGGTGTCGAACTTCTTTGCAGGCGCCAGTAAAGCACGGCACTTCAAACAGAACGCTCTTCATCTCGCGTTTATTCAAGCTTGCCGGCCTCTTTGAGGCATGCGATGTGAAAGTGGTGTGAGCAGAGGTCAGCATGAAAACACGTCGTCTTACGCAAACAATCGTCGCTGTCGCTATGGCTCTCGTGAGCACTACCGCCCATTCAGGCGAGCTTCCGGCTGAATGGCGCAAGCCGTATGAGG
>DATLHP010000140.1:0-3405 GCA_035539835.1 Bdellovibrionales bacterium | reverse complement strand
GATGGGTTGGCACCATTGATCCCGACCTTTATCGCAGGGCGTTTCACTCGAAAGAACTCCCTCCGGGCGGACGCAATCGCGGCGGTTATTCGAATCAAGCACTCGATCCGATTCTCGAAGCCAGCTCTGTTGAAATCGATTTCAATAAACGAAAACAGTTGTTCGCAAAAATTCAAAAAATGGTATTGGATGATCTTGCGATTGTACCGCTTTGGTATGACTCAGAGATTGCGATCGCACATCGTCGTGTCAAAGGTTACAAGCCTTCGGCGGATGGTGGATACTGGGCCCTGACGGAAGCTTGGAAAGAAGAATAGACTGAAATGAACGAAGAGAAGCGGGATCTACCGAAAATCTTATGCGTCGACGATGAGTCAGAAGTTCTGACATCTCTTGAGCGCATTCTAAAAAATGATTTTCAGATTCTTCCCGTCAACTCACCTCAGCTGGCAATGGACTTGCTCGACAAGCATCGCGACATCGCCATCGTTCTCAGCGACAATCGAATGCCACAAATGAGTGGACTCGATTTTCTGAAGCACGTTCAAGCCGCGAGCCCCGACACTGTTCGCGCCCTTCTCACTGCATCGGTTGAAATCTCAGACTTCGTTCGTGCGCTGAACACCGGACTCGTACACCGACTGATTTTGAAACCGTGGGAGAACGACTACCTTCATGCACAAATGGTCGAGTCTCTCTTCACGCATTCGACACTCAGAGAAAAACGTGAGCTTGAGAAGCAAGCGATCACTGACCCAGTGACACTTTTGAAAAATCACAGATTTTTTCAAGATCACATTCGCATTGAAGTCGAGCGATCGACCCGGCACGATCGCACTCTGTCTTTGATCATGGCGGACATCGATCACTTCAAAAAATTTAATGATACTTATGGGCATCCGGCGGGCGATGCGATCTTGAAAACCGTTGCGGGTCGCATATTGAACCAAGTTCGTACTCTCGACACCGTGGCTCGGTACGGCGGCGAGGAGTTCGCGATCATTCTTCCCGACACACCGTTCGACGCCGCTCAGCTTGTCTCAGAGCGGATTCGCCGGGCTTTCGCGATGGCGCCCCTCAATGGTCCAGGCGGAATCCCGACAAACGTCACGCTGAGCTTGGGTGTTGCGTCGACTCCTCTGCACGCAACCACTGCAAGCGATTTGATCACTGCTGCCGACCAAGCGCTCTACCGCGCCAAAAGACAAGGTCGGAACCAATCAGTTGGCGCAGAGCCGATTAAAACGTAAAATTGAGCAATGAGAAAAGTTGATTGGCTCTTGGTGTTGGTGCCCCTTTTTGTGACTTGGGGACTCGACCGAATCACCAAGATTTGGGCGCAAGGTTTAGTCGGACTCGAGTTCTTCGGTCCCTTCGGTTTCGTACTTCATCACAATCATGGTGCAATGCTCGGATTGTTTTCGTCGACGCCGCCAGTGATTCGCGTCGTGAGTCTCGCAACGGGTGGAGCATTTTTACTTTTCTTCTTCGTCATCACTCAGTATTTGCTGCCAATCAAATCACTCATGCTTCGCGCCGGAATGTCGATCCTGCTCGGCGGAATTCTCGGTAACGTCACGGATCGCATCATTTACGGCTACGTCATCGACTTTTTGTTGATCGGAACTCCAGCGAACTCGACTCCGGCATTCAACGTCGCGGATGCACTGCAATGGGTCGGCTACGGAATGCTTGCAACGGCTCTCATGCGTGAAGGTGAGATTCTTTGGCCAAGCGGCAACGTTCGAAAAACTGCATGGATCAATCCGCGCTTCCAGCTGCGGTACTGTTTCATGCTTCTCGCTGTCGGTCTCGGATTTGCCGCAATCGCTGGCGTTTTCAGCTACACGTTCTTGCGCGTGACGATCATCGAATTCGGCGGCTTTCACCCGCAAATTCTTAGCAACTACCTCACGCCATTTGTTATCGCGTTCTCTGCCGTTGCACTCGCGTTCTCTGCGGCACTTTTTGCCATCGGCCGCGTTCTTTCGGGCCGAATTGCGGGACCGCTCTATGCGTTCGAACGATATCTCGATGATGTCGTCGCCGGACGCAATCGCCGATTCCAGCTTCGTGCTGGTGATGAATTTAAAAACCTTGAGCAACTTGCAGCTCGATTGGCTGCCGAATTGAACAAAGCGAGACCTCAGGTTCCCGTCGAGCAAGAACGCTCGAACGGAACTGACGGTTGAAGATCAACACGTAACAAGATCAAGGATTGATCAACATGAGACTACTTCTGAGCTTGCTTGTTTCATTCGCGGCCCTTTCATCAGCGATCGCAGCGCCATTCCCGGAAGGATTGCTTCGACCGGCGGCGGCTCCGAAGCCGTCTTACTCGGAAATTCCGATCGAATCGAACCACCACGTGCGTGCATGGATTCGTTACTTCACACAGGATGATCGCGAGCGCTTTGATCGCTTCATGGAGCGCGGCGCACGCTATCGTATTCTCGTTCAGAAGATTCTGGCTGAGAACGGAGTTCCAGAAGAGCTCTATTATCTTGCAATGATTGAAAGCGGCTACGCTTCACGCGCTCGCTCGTCAGCAAAGGCCGTTGGTATCTGGCAATTCATGGCACCGACCGCCCGCGAGTACGGACTTCGCGTCGACAAAGAGGTCGATGAACGACTTGATATCCGCCGCTCGACAAGAGCAGCTGCCCGCTATCTCAAAGGGCTCGAGCGCGAGTTCGGATCTTGGTATCTCGCAATGGCAGCTTACAACGGTGGACTCGGTCGAGTGCGCACAGCCATTCGCAAGCACGGCACACGTGACTTCTGGACGCTCGCTCGTCGTCGCGCACTTCCAGCAGAAACAATCCAATACATTCCGAAATTTCAGGCAGCGATGCACATCGCCCGCAATCCCGCCGCATACGGTTTCGAACGCAAAACACATTACAAGTTTCCAACAGTTCGTCGCGTTCGCGTTCAAAGCCGACTGCCATTGAAGGTCGTCGCCCGCAAGCAACGCGTGCCGATCGCGAGCCTTCAAGCCTTGAATCCGCATCTGCTCAAAGGCGTTACCCCGCCTTCACGCCGTGGCGGCTACGAACTCTGGGTTCCGCTTTGATTTAGGCAGCGTCGTGCTGTTGAAAGTAAGTCGGTTCGACTGAATCCAAGATCGAAAAGAGTTCTTCTTTTGTCGAACCACTTGGATTCAGCCAGCTCTCAAAACTCTTTTCATTAATATAGACCGGGCATCGATCATGCCCTGCCGCTGCCACCTCGGGTGGTGGCTCGTCAGTGATCGCTGCAAACGACCAAAGCTCACCTTCTTTAATTTTACTCTTCTCGAAAAGGGCTGCGGCCCACATTAGATCGCCATGCTTCGGCTCAAAGTAGATTGGCTTGGCCTCGCCGTTCTTTCCTTCGACGCTTTCGTAAAATCGATAGAACGGA
>DATLHP010000139.1:0-9037 GCA_035539835.1 Bdellovibrionales bacterium | reverse complement strand
TCCGGTTCCCCTTAAGATCAAGGAGGCAGCATCTTCAATCCATCTTATGATTTCTTGAGTTGGTTCGTTCGCCATAGCGAAAAGGTAACTCGTCATCACATCGTCAAGACTGACGCTAGCGACACTGTTGAGAGCAATGTTGGAATCGCTTCGTTGTCGGCGCACTACTTTGCACTCGCCATCGTTGATCACTCATCAGTTGCGCCAAAGTTTTCTTCTCAGCTCGCAGCAAATGCACCGATCGCAGATGGTGCTTTGACGTACACACCGGCGAGTGCGGGCCAGTCACTTGATTTGAAGTACACCGCGTTCGCTGGGCCAAAATCGTACGATCTTTTGAAAACGATCGACGATCATCTTCCGCTCGTCATTGATTTCGGAATGTTCGCGATCTTCGCGCGTCCAATTCTTTGGCTTTTGAAGTTCTTGAACGAAATCATAGGCAACTGGGGCTTTGCGATCATCGCGTTGACGATCATCGTTCGCGTCATCGTTCTTCCGTTCAATGCGTATTCTTATAAGTCGATGAAGGTGATGCAGAAGCTTCAACCTGAAATGACTCGTATTCGCGAGAAGTACAAAGACAAGCCGCCTGAACAAAAAATGCAAATGAACCAAGAAGTCATGGAGCTCATGAAAAGGCATAAGGCAAATCCTGTTGGTGGATGCCTTCCGATGCTTCTTCAGCTTCCGGTCTTCTTCGCCCTCTATCAAGTTCTAGGTCAGAGTATCGAGCTCTATCAGGCGCCGTTCATCTTCTGGATCCAAGATTTGACTCTGAAGGATCACTTCTACGTCCTTCCGATTTTGATGGGCGCTTCGATGTTCGTTCAGCAGAAGATCACACCAAGCACCATGGATCCGCAGCAAGCGAAGATCATGATGTGGATGCCGGTGATTTTCTCTTTCATGATGGTTTCACTCCCGAGCGGTCTCACACTTTACATCTTCGTGAGCACGTTGTTCGGGATCATTCAGCAATACTTGATGATGCGGGATTCAAGCCCGAAACAGTCGGTTACAGAGGCGAAAGCCTAGGAGGAAGTATGAGCGGATTTTTCAGCAAAATCTTCGGTGGAAAGAAGAAGCAAGCGACCGCTGCGCCGGATTCACCACAGGCTCTCGTTGAAACGACGATGCAGGGTTTGATCGATCGTGCAGGCCTCGAGCTGACATTCGAAGTTCGTGAGACTGGCGCCGATGAAATCACGGTTGAACTCTCGGGTGCGGATGAAGAACTTCTGACAGAAAAAGAAGGAGCCCTTCTCGACGCATTTCAGCTCTTCTTTAAACGGATGATTCAGCATCAGCTTCCGGATTCGCGTTTGAACGTCGCATTTGATTGCAACGGCTACCGTGATGAATCGAGCAAGGCGCTCGTTGAACTCGCTGAGCGTTTGAAAGAAAAGGCCCTCGAGCAAGGTCGCTCGGTCTATCTGCGCGCTTTGCCGCCGAAGGATCGCAAGATTGTTCATCAACATCTCGCGAACGACGATCGCGTTCGTAGCCGCTCAGTTGGCGATGGTTTGTTCAAGAAAATCAAAATCTACCCTGTAAAGAGCAACGGCCGCGACCGCGAGGCCACCGAGGAAACTGACTCGGAAGCTACTGAGACTGTCTAAAATGCACGACCACCTGCGCGCGGAGGACGCCGACACCATTTGCGCTGTCGCAACTCCGCCCGGAGTGGGCGGCATCAGCGTGATTCGTGTCAGCGGCCCGAGCGCCGCCGCTCTTGCCCGCAAACTTTGCCGCTTTCTTCCGGCAAAGCTCGAAAGCCACAGAATTTATTACGGCATTTGCCATTCGTTGAATGGCGAAGATCTCGATGAAGTGCTCGCGAGCTACTTTGCGGATGGTCGTTCGTTCACTGGTGAAGAGACGGTCGAAGTCTCTTGCCACGGTGGTGAGGTTTTGACGGCAACGATTCTCAAAGAGTTATTGGCCGCGGGATGCCGGTTGGCGAAGCCAGGCGAGTTCACATACCGCGCTTTCATGAGTGGACGATTGGATTTGGTTCAAGCTGAGTCAGTACTCGGTTTGATCGAGAGCCAATCTCGTCAGTCGGCGCGCGTGGCGCTCAGACAATTGCAGGGCCATCTTTCTGGTGAATTCGGCCGCATTGAAAACGACCTGCTTTGGATTCTTGCGCAGCTTGAGGCGAATATCGATTTCTCTAGCGAGGGAATTGAAGTCACTGGCAGTGATAAACTCATCGAGAAAACTCAAGGTCTGATTCAGTTCACATCCGATCTTTTGAAAACCTATGCACAGGGCCGTCTTTTGAAAGACGGAATTCAGATTGCTTTGGCTGGTAAGCCGAACGCAGGGAAATCGAGTGTTCTCAACGCGCTTTTGCGTGAAGAGCGGGCGATTGTTACGGCCGAAGCCGGCACGACTCGCGATCTGGTTGAGGGAAAACTTTCATTCTCAGGGGTTCCGATTACTTTCGTCGATACGGCGGGACTTCGCGAGACCGAGAATGAAGCCGAGCGAATTGGTATTGAACGATCACGAAAGACGATGGGTTCGGCCGATAAGGTGTTCTTCATTATCGACCTCGGTTCGAGCGACTGGGCGACGGATCTTCGCGAGTTTCATGCGGAGAGCAGCGAAAGTGCGCTCTTTATCTTCAATAAAGTCGATCTTGATCAAACGGGTGAGTGGCGATCGACGTCAGAGGCGATGATCGAGCGCATGGGTCTTGAGGGCCGGGCGTTCTGGATTTCAGCGCGTAGCCGGGACGGCTTTCAAGAACTCGAGAGTTTCATCGGCCGTCTTGCGAAGACAACGGATTCGGAATCATCAAACGTCATCACCCAAGCACGTCACCAAGAGCAGCTGCAAAAAATTCACTCTTGTTTGCTCAAAGCCCATGAACTAATCAAGAGGGACTCAAGCCCCGAGTTTGTCGCTTTCGAGCTACAGGAATCGGTTCGCGCGATTCACGAGTTGCTCGGCAAAGAATTCCACGAGCAAGTCATCGACCGGATCTTCAAGGAATTCTGCTTAGGCAAGTGACCATGAGCACGCAACCCAAAATCGATTTCGACGTCGTTGTCATCGGCGCCGGCCATGCCGGCATCGAAGCGAGTCTTGCGAATGCGCGCATGGGTTTGAAGACGGCGATGGTCACGACGAACGTCGAGCGTATCGGCTACATGAGTTGCAACCCGTCGATCGGTGGACTCGCAAAGGGACACATGGTCCGCGAAGTCGACGTGCTCGGTGGCGAGATGGGTCGCGCCGCTGATGCGACCTGCATTCAGTTCAAACGCTTGAATGCGAAGAAGGGGCCCGCGGTTCGCGGCTCGCGTTCACAGAACGATAAGAATCTTTATTCGCGCTACATGCGTGAAATGCTTCAGAATCAACCGAACCTGAACATTGTCGAATCAGAAGTGAAAGAGCTCATCCTCGAAAATGGTCGCTGTGAGGGCGTCGTTCTCGCTGATGGGTCTCGAGTGAGCTCGCGTGCGGTCATCGTTACGACGGGTACGTTCATGCGCGGAGTGATGCACATCGGGCTTGAGCAATCTCCCGGCGGTCGAGTTGGTGATAAGGCGACAGTAGGAATTTCTGATCAGCTCGCAGCGCTCGGTTTCGTGGTTCGTCGTTTGAAGACGGGTACGCCGGCTAGACTTTATAAAGACTCGATCGATTTCAGCAAAACCGTTCCGCAATTTGGGGACGAGCGCTTCTTTCCATTCAGTGCGCGCGGCGATGGTCGACTGAAACTTCCTCAAGTTTCGTGTTTCTTGAGTCATACCAACGAGCGCACACACGACATCATTCGCAAAAATTTGGATAAGTCGCCAATGTTCTGCGGAAACATTGAAGGACAAGGGCCGCGTTACTGCCCGTCGATCGAAGATAAGATCACGCGTTTTGCCGAGAAGATTTCTCACCAGACCTTCCTCGAGCCCGAAGGTATCGATTCAGATCTCATCTATCTTCAAGGTATTTCGACGAGTCTTCCGGCCGATGTTCAAATCGACTTTTTGAGAACGATTCCAGGACTCGAAAATGTTCGCGTCGCTCGACCGGGCTATGCGGTCGAGTATGACTTCATCGAGCCAACGCAGATTCGGCACACGCTTGAAACTCGTTCGATCGAGAATCTATTTTTGGCGGGACAAATCAATGGAACGAGCGGTTACGAAGAGGCCGCTGCTCAAGGATTTGTTGCTGGCGTGAATGCCGGTTTGAAAGTTCGCGGGCTTGATCCTTTCGTTTTGCGTCGCGATCAAGCCTACATTGGTGTGTTGGTTGACGACCTTGTGACCAAAGGAACCAAAGAACCCTACCGCATGTTCACCTCTCGCGCAGAACACCGCTTAGTTCTCAGAGAAGACAACACTGTTCATCGATTGTTCCCTGTTGCTAAAGAGTTGGGTCTTCTTGAAAACGAAGATGTTTTGAAAATCGAAGAGCGACTTTCTCGGCAAGAAGAGCTTTTAAAGACACTCCGAGAGACCGTTTTAGTTCCGAATCCCGAGACACAAGAGAAGTTCAAGGCGCTTGGTTCCGCCGGCTTGTTGAAGCCCGCAACAGCAGAAGAAGTTTTGAGACGGCCCGAATTTGAGACAGCAATGTTAAGAGATTTCGGTGTTCGATTTGGAGACGATGATCGTCTTCTCGAACCTGCGATAGCGGAGCCTGTAGAGATCGAAGTGAAGTATTCAGGCTATATTCAGAGACAGTTGGAAATCATTGAACAGACAAAAAAGCTTGAGAATTACAAGCTTCCAACCGATCTAAACTACAGCCTGGTGCGTGGACTATCACTCGAAGAAGTTGAGAAGCTGGGCACAGTTAGGCCAATGACCCTCGGTCAGGCGCAACGAATTAGTGGCGTGAATCCGTCGGCTGTTCAGGCTTTACTGGTTCATCTCAAGGGTCGTCGCAAAATTCGGGAGATGTCAGTTGAACAAGAATCCCTCAGGAACACCTAAAAACGGCGAAGAGCCAGCCGTCGAAGCCGTGTTCGTTCCTGAAGTCAGCGCTGCTCGCTATGAAAAGTGGTTTCCGCAGCTGTCTGCGGAAGCTCGCGAAAAGCTCCTCACCTATCACTCTGAGCTGATCAAATTTAATAGAACGATCAATCTGATTTCTCCGGGAACTGCCAAGAGCGCTGACGCGACGCATTTTGCGGATGCCGTTCTTGCTTCGGAGGAGATTCAGAAACACCTAATTCCCGACGCGCCGCTCTATGATTTCGGCTCGGGAAATGGCATTCCGGGCTTAGTCTTTGGTCTGCTTTATCCTCAGGTCAAAGTGGTTCTTGTTGATCGCGATCAGCGGAAGCTCGAATTCTGCAAGCACATTGCGGCCACTCTGAAGCTCACAAATGTTTCTACCCACGTTGGCGGAGTCGAAGAGCTTCCGTCTGGATCGATCAAGAATGCTGTCGCCCGGGGCTTCGCCCCTCTTTCAAAGGCCCTGCTTCTGACAAGAAAGCCTCTCGCAAAAGGCGGACGCTTTTTTCACATGAAGGGCGATGGCTGGGCGAATGAACTCGCACAAGTCCCCTCGCAGCTTTTCTCGGTTTGGTCGCCAAGCCTCTTGGCTCAATACCGAATTCCCGACTCCAATGCCGAAATGGGCGTTGTTCTCACTGAAAAGATTGGCGATTGAGTTCGGCGAATTTGTTCCACGTGGAACATTGAAGGCTGAAGTTACTCTTGGCCGCCGGCTGCGGGTTTAGATTCGGCCTTCTTCTGAGCCGGATCATCTTTCTTTGGCTGGTGGCGGGTGAGTTTTGGAATTCGGTCTTCCCAGCGACGAGAGCCCTCTCGGAGCTTCTTCATCTTCTGGTATTCCTCGTATTCAGCTGGATCCGGCCACTCGCGGCCCTCATTGAATGCTTTTAAGTACTCGCGACGGGCAAAAATCAATCTTTGCTCTGCGCGCACCTTGTAATACTCAGCTTCCTGTCTCAAGAAGACGAGGCCGCGCTCCAATCCTTCAATTTCAGAGACTGCCCGCTTTCTCGAAGGGGCTCCAGAGGGAAGTTCGGCGAGATCCTTCTTTAATCCCTCGATCTTTTTCTCCTGATCCTTAATTTTATTCTCAAAAGCAGCGGGTTTCGCTGAAAGCTCCTGATAAATAGGGTCCTTTAGCTCCGGTTTTTCATCGGGCTGCTTACAGGAAGTTAGAATAAGTAGTCCGAAGACTATGACAACCCAGGTTATTCGCATCGGAAATATAGTGTTCCACGTGGAACATCGGCAAAAACACTTGAAAGTTTTATGGGTAGGTAGTCTAAAAATAGTCATGACTATCTGAGGAGGCTTTGGATGGCGAGAATCATCTGCGTAGCTAACCAAAAAGGCGGGGTCGGAAAGACCACCACAAGCGTAAATTTGTCTGCAGCACTGGCTGCTCGAGGCAGAAAAGTCCTTTTGGTGGATATGGATCCTCAAGGAAATGCTTCGAGTGGGTTGGGACTTCGCAAATTTGATTATCAAGATGCGAACGTTTACCACGTTTTGATCGGCGAAAAGACTGTTGCCGAGGTCATTCGAGAGACGGCATCACCAAACCTGCAAGTACTCCCGGCTAACCCAGATCTTGTCGGTGCAGAGATAGAGCTTGTGGATACTCCAAAGCGTGAATTCCGCCTCAAAGAAGCGCTGCGTCGACATGTCGCTGATTACGACTACATGTTGATTGATTGCCCGCCCTCACTGGGTCTTCTGACTTTGAATGCGTTGGCTGCAGCGAACACATTCGTTGTTCCTCTTCAGTGCGAATACTACGCGCTCGAGGGCCTGAGCCAACTCTTGAACACAGCGGGCCTCGTAAAGAAAAGCATCAATCCAGAGCTTCGCATCGAGGGCATCGTACTGACGATGTTCGATACGCGTAACAACCTCAGCCACCAGGTTGTAGCCGAGATTCAAACGCATTTCGGTGACAAGGTTTTCCGGTCGATCATTCCTCGCAATGTTCGTTTGTCTGAGGCGCCATCACATGGCCAAGCCATCATCGATTACGACCAAAAATCGATCGGCGCACAGAAGTATCTCGAACTCGCAGAAGAGCTCGATAACAAGGTCTTCGGTGCGGTTTCGGCTTCAGTCATGACCGAACAACGTTCGCCAGAAGGAGTCGCAAGTGTCTGAGAAGGCGACTGTTTCACCAAACAAAAAGGGATTGGGTCGTGGCCTCGGGAGTCTTCTCGGGGGCGCGCTAGAAGTAGAAGAAACGGTAATTCAAAAACCACAGCAACCCGCCAGTTCGGCAGCACATCCGGCGCCGACGACAACCTCCGCTAAGACATCCGAAGCGGCTTCTCCAGCGAGCGATTCGCATCGCCCCTCCATCGCTGAAGAGGCACAGATTTGGATGATTCCGGTTGATCGTCTCGCGCCGAATACGCAGCAGCCGAGGCAGATCTTCTCGCCCGAGGCACTCAAGGATTTGACTGCCTCTATTAAAGAGAAAGGAATCTTGCAGCCCATCGTCGCTCGTCGACTTGGTGAGCGGCAGTTCGAGATCATTGCCGGTGAACGCCGCTGGCGGGCCGCTCAATCAGCAGGCCTCCATGAAGTTCCAGTGATCCTTAAGAAAGTGAGCGAGAGAGACTCTCTCGAGCTCGCGATCATCGAAAACATTCAGCGTGAAAACCTGAATCCGATGGAAGAAGCAGAGGCCATTGAAAACTTGCTGACGGAATACAGCCTCACACAGCAAGAAGTGGCAACCCAGCTCGGAAAAGAACGCAGTTCGATCGCCAACTCGCTTCGTCTTCTCGCGCTCGCGCCTGAAGTGAAGATGTACGTGCGCAACGGGCAGCTTAGCGCCGGCCACGCGAAGGTCATCCTTGGCGTTGAGGGCGCACAGCAGCAGCAAGAGATCGCAAAGCTTGCTGTGAACCAGAGGCTTTCGGTTCGCGCTGTTGAAAAACTTGTGGCCCAGACAAAGCAGGCGGCCCGCGTTAAGCCAGGCTCTGCCGCACCAATCAATGCTGATATTTCACAGCGCTTGATCGAGGGCCTCTCGACCGAACTCCAGAAACTTTTGGGAACAAAAATTTCGATCGACTACGCGGGTGGCAAGGGTAAGCTCAGTATTCATTTCTATTCTGATGATCAACTCAGTCAGACTGTGGAGCGGTTGAGAAAAGCATGGGAGAAGTAAGCCCTACTCAAAACACACCAGATTTTGACGACGCCGAAATCGTCGTTCCGGGTCAGTTAACCGCGCTTCTTGACCGAGGCGCCTCGTTTGAGGGTCGTTTGACCTTCGAAGGAACTGTTCGGATTGGTGGCGAGTTTAAAGGCGAAATCTTCACCAAAGACACGTTGGTTCTGAACCCAGGATCGCGTGTCGAAGCCCAGGTTGAAGCTGACATTGTCATTATTAGTGGGGAGTTCACGGGCCACGTCTTCGCGCGCCGTCGCGTGATCATGCATCCTCCGGCGGTTTTCAAGGGTACGGTCACTTCGGCATCGCTTCGTATCGACGAAGGCGTGATGTTCGAGGGCGCCTCGTACATGCCTAAAAACTAACCGAAGTAAGCTTCCAAATCCGTTAATGAAAACTGAATCTGCTCGGATCTTCGAACCGAAGCTCGTTATGGGGATTAACGCTTGACCCGCTCGGTCGACGACGATACTTAAAACCCCAAAAAATCCAGCAGGTTTCAGTAAATGGAAATTTTAAAATCGCTCGGTGTTGACGGCACCATTTGGATCCACCTCGCGTGTTTCCTGGTTTCGTACATCGCCCTGACTCAGTTGATCTTGAAGCCTTACCAAAAGGCTCTCGAAGAGCGTGAAAAACGCACGGTGGGCAACGAAGAAGCCGCCGTTCAAATCATTGAAGAAGCAAATGAGCTTCACTCTCGTTACGAGCAAAAGGCTCGCGAAGTGAATGCGAAGATCAAAAGCTTCTATGACCAATCTCGAACGGCGGCGACCAAAGAATATGATCGAGTGATCGAAGCTGCGCGCGCAGAGGCGGGACAGCTTCTCGATGCATCTCGTTCAGAAATCACAACAGAAGTTCAGCAGGCGAAGCGCACGTTGAC
>DATLHP010000138.1:0-5450 GCA_035539835.1 Bdellovibrionales bacterium | reverse complement strand
GTGCATGAAGGAAATTCCGCTCAAAGAATTCTTCGAGCGCACGTCCGCTCCTGAACATGAGCGCGTTCTTTCTGACAGCATTGGCGATGCCTTTCTCTACGACAAAAACCCGGTCTTTCGCGGCGTTCGCAATCGTGTTTTTGAACTCGGTTTTCGACCGACAGCAAACGCGAGCATGGATTACTTCGGCTGGCCGATGTTGGGTCTCGATGAGATTCTTGAAACCAGGCTTCTGCCTTACAAAGCCAACCTTCGCGCTTTAAAGAAATTTGCGAATGCGCGACCGGGGCACTTTGTTCTCGGTGATGTTTTTCGCTCATTCCCCGAGCGCAATTTCATTTTTCATGAATCTTGTCATGCGATCGCTGAAGACGTTTGGGCTCGTCGTATCGGAATCGATCGCAGCAATTCGAAGACTGTCGTTGAGCGATCTCTCTTCGGCGAGGCATGCGCAAACGGCTCTGAACTTTTCTCGTACGCTTTCACGTCTTGTCCTGAAGAAGAATTCAGCCTCATTATGAATAGCTACTTTCGCCCGATCGGAAAGCCCCATCAGGCATTGAAAAACGCCGTCGCAGCGCTCGGCGCACACGAAACGCTGAAGCTCACGGTTCTCTTCTATTTTCATGTGAACTACTTTGTTCGCCTGACCCTAGAACGAATCGACGCCCTCATCGACATGACCTTGCCGGATCAGAACATTTCCGCGGACGTGCGCGAATCGATCAGAGAAATCGCGGCTTTCGCCTCAACTCTGAATGAGGCCTTCCGGAAAAGAACGGGTGAGTTGTTTTTGAATTTCCGCGGCGTCGACGGAACAATCGAAGAGATGACAAGAACAACCGAAGAAGAGATGGCTCAACGCTCTTTAAAGATACTGCCCATGATCGACGAGTTCGCGAAAAGTGTTATTGAATAGCGCCGCTCTTCTCTGCTCGATTTGATCCGTTATCGATATCTGCTGAACGCGGCTCATAGACCCTAATGAAAAAGAGACGTGACCATTCTGGATAGCATTCTCGCCTTTTCTTAAGATCCGCTCCCCACTCCCCGCTGTCGATTCCTCCTTGAGGATCGGCTGGTGCAGATGCGATGACTCCAACGAATCTACCTTCATCATCGAGGACGGGACCGCCCGACATTCCCATTGGGTGTGACTTTCTGCTGGGGCAACTGACGAGCATGAATGGCCCTGTCTTCGCTCGAGTATTCTCTATGTAGTTTGGAGGCAAACTACAGCGCTTACTCAACTGCGCAGTGAATTCTTCGGAGCTCGTCACTCGACACGATAGTGCTTCGAACGTGCCGCTGATTGGAAATCCCCGCAACTGAACCGTGCTCCCTGGTTTCGGAACTTCCTTCGCCAGCGAAAGTACTTTCACCTGTCTTTGATTCATTTGATCGCGACTGTGTGGCAGCAGAACTTGCGCGCCGTCACCATCGAGGCCCTCGAACTTTTCTTCAGAAAATGAAAACGCCTGCCTCGGCCCTTCTGGGACCCACGATTGTGCCCATAGTTCGATCGATGCCTTTTCACCGTTGGCTTGATACTGGCGCACGCGCTGAACAGTATCTGGATACATACCCTTTGGGTTTTCGTTCTTGAGGCAATGTTTCGCCGTCATCAAGTGAAGGTCTCCTTCAATTTCAACGACGGATCCCGAGCAGAAGTTATTAGACGAGAGTTTGCCATTTCGATCGACCTGAACGGCGATTCGCAGAGCCGGCTCTAATTCCGCAGCCGATGAAGACACTTGAACGAGAAACAAAATGAAACCAACGATGAGCGATCGCATACGGTTTCTGTTTGCAAATAATGTGTCCGACTTTAGAGATTGCGTCTTGCCCTAAGCGATTTGAAATCGAAAGAACGATGGGCGCCAGAGTCTTTCTTGGCAGCCGTCGATAACTTCGACAGCGGCTGTGACGAAAGACCTCAAAAAGAAAAAGCCCCGGTTTAACCCCGGGGCTTTTGAGAAACTAATTTTTAAAGACAGCTCTTACTTACAGATGATCGATGACGATGTCGCGAGCCATGACAGTTTTGCGGCCGTCTGCTTTTGCGCTTTCAACGCCTTTCTCGCACAAAGCTTGAACTGCTTTGCTGAGAACTTCGATTGTTTCAGCGGATGTATTGCAGCCGCCTTTGTCTTTGATGAACTTCTTAACTTTGCTGGTCACAACGAGAACGTCCGCCATGATCTCTCCTCTAACGTATGCGTCCTAATGCGGTATAGCTGGAACCGAGCTAGTGTAGATCAATAGATTTGAGATAGACAAGCGATCGCTGTTTATTGCGGCGCGTT
Organism: Bdellovibrionales bacterium; assembly: GCA_035539835.1. Classification (GTDB taxonomy): domain Bacteria; phylum Bdellovibrionota; class Bdellovibrionia; order Bdellovibrionales; family JAMPXM01; genus DATLHP01. Next base: position 3,144 of record DATLHP010000138.1, on the reverse strand, counting down.
TGCCGCTTGCTCCTGAGTCGCGGCATTACGCCGCTTGCCAAGAACACCGACCAAAATGATCGAAATCTCGTAGAGGCCCCACAGCGGCCCCAATAGCATCATCATACTTAGGACGTCTGGGGGCGTAATAACCGCTGCAACCGTCGCAAGCAGTACGACTGCATAGCGTCTTTTTTCGCGAAGGAACTTTTGGTCCACGATTCCAAACAAACCGAGAATCACAATGACCAGCGGGAGCTCAAACGAGGCACCGAAAACGAGAATCATGGTTAGAAAGAACGACAGATATTCTGGAAGCGTGATCATCGCCTGGCCCGACGAACTTCCGAAATTCAACAGAAACTCTAATCCGGTCGGAAGCACCAAAAAATACGCAAAAGAAATCCCGGTCAGAAACAAACCTGATCCAGAGATAATGAAGGCCGCGCCGTATTTTTTTTCGTGATCGTACAAGCCTGGGCTGACGAACTTCCAAAGATGATAAATCAGAATCGGGCACGCAATGATGATTCCGGCAATGAGTGACACCTTCATGTAACCGACGAACATATCCATCGGATTCAAGAAGATGAGCTTACCGTTCGGAAGAAATTTTCGAACCGGGTCAACGAGACGATCAAGAATCCAGTCGGAAATATTCCAAGCGAGAATCGTCGTCGCCGCCACGACCCACAACGATTTGATCAAGCGGTCGCGAAGTTCTGACAGATGATCCGTCAGCGTTTGGGCTTCTTGTGGATCAGCCATCGGTCGCCTTCGATTTGTCAGTCTCACTCATTGAAAAACTGAGCTGCTCTTCTTTTTTGGGTTCGGGCTGAACTTCGGCCTCTGGTTGATGAGACGTCTTCGGCTCGTCGGCAAAAAGCTTCTGATGAGCCGACATGATTTCTTGTTGAGCGTCGTTGGCGTAATTTTTAACGTCGGTGAAGCTTTTGGTTAAGTCGCCGGTTGTGCGTTTGAGTTCGTTCAGCATCTTGCCGATCGCGCGCGCCACTTCTGGCAACTGCTTCGGGCCAATTGCGATCAACGCAATCGCGGCCAGAACCACCATTTCTCCGAAGCCAATATCAAACATAGGGTTGAGCTTACAGCTGAGGCCCAGGCGTGTCCATCAAGAGCCCGGCCTATCGGTTAAAGCTGACTCACTGCTGCTTCTTGATTGGAACCTGATCAATAGGCATTGTGATAACGCCTTTTTCAATGAGGCGCTCTTTGGCAACCTCTGAGCCTGTCTTTGCGTAAACCTCGAACAGACGAAGGATGTTTTCTTCGTTCTGAAGATGCGCCCGCGAGCTGATGTCGGTCAAAAGATCGGCAAACTCGAGAAAGCGGCGGGCAAACTCATCAAAGACCTTGGCCAATGTGTCTTCACGAACCGAAGACGCCAGAGCACCATAAGCCATTCCGCCCATGTCCGCGTAATAGTCGATATCAACGAGCTTTCTTTGCAAAGAGTCGCCAAAAAATCCGCTGATATAAAGTGAACGATCCCCGAGCTTTTTAAGCAGCTCAATCCGGACCGAATCGTCTGCGTTTTGTGCTTTCAAAAAAGTTTCGGCGAGCGTTTCACTCGTGCGGCGACCCGACGAGTCTGTTTCATCGAAAAGATTTTTTGTTGGAACGTAAAATTCGAGCATGTCGACGAGATATGACTTCACCATTGGGTAAGTCTTTAAACGACGACGCTCAAAAGCTTCCGTGACGACCTCATCGAAGTAATCACGCGGAGAAACGACCAGACCCGAACGCCCTTGGTTCTCGATGCTCATACGTTGATTTTATCAAATACACACACGCGTGCGAGTGAAGCGTTTCAAAGTGATTTGAAACCTGGTCAAATGGCGGGAGATTCGCCTCCCGCGCATAGATTCTTTGAATGTGTCTTATAACGAGACAGGCCGGAGACCGCCCGACCGAGCGTCCTTCACCAAGGCTCGTTAGGTCCAACTGCACACAAGATGCGAGGTTGAGCAAAGAGCTCCTTCGCAAGACTCTGAATGTCGCTCGCCGTGATGTCGCGCAAGTGATCCGCGTATGCAAACATCTCTTCGCCCGGAATTCCGTAAATTTCATTGAAGAGAATCGACGAGCTGATAGCAGAGTTTCTTTGCAAATCGATGTCGTGTCGACCGATCAAATAGCGCTTTGCTCGATCAATTTCCCAATCCGGAACTTTCGTTTCGACGAGTTTTGCAAATTCAGCATTCAGCATTTCGATCGCCTTCGTTCCTTTTTCGGGTGAGCAACCGATGTAGGCGCCGAAATATCCGGTGTCGATTCCTTCCATGCGCATCGGTGAGACCGAGTACGCCAAAGAAGCCTTGTCTCGAAGCTCTAAAAAGAGTCTGCCGCCTTGGCCGGCAAGAATCGACTGAATCACCTGAAGTGTGTAGCGACGAGAGTCGTCTAGCGTAAGACCTTTCATTCCGAGAATGATGTGCGTTTGCTCGCGATCAAGTTTTTTGAATGCGCGCTCGTCGGCTTTCGGGCCCTCGTGCTTGAAGTGTGCTTCTTGTTTTTTTCCGCGCGGAAGACGTGACGTCGCCTCGGTCAAACGGTCGAGCCAAAGGTCGCGATCAATGCTTCCGGCAAGCGCGAGAGTCAGGTTCTCTGAATAGCATGTCGCCTTCAAAGCCGCCTCTACATCGCCTTTCGTCAGCGATGTGACCGATTCTTTTGTTCCGTAAGAGTCACGCGAGTACGGATGACCCTTGAACATTGTTTCGGTGAACATTTGCGAAACCAATTGTCCCGGGCTGTCTTCGCGCGAACGAATTGCGTCGATCATGACGACTTTTTCGCGCTCAACGGCGGCCGCTGATATGACCGGAGCAACCAGAGATTCTGTAAAGAGCTCAATGCCTTCTTTTTCGAAAGGAGAAATCGCCTGATGCGAAAGTCCAACAGAGTTTCGTCCACCAAAGGCGCTCAGGCCCGCAGCGATGCCTTCAATTTTGCGAAGAATTTCCGCTTCATTGAGATCTTTTGTTCCGCTCGTCCAAACGCGCGACAGAAGCTCTGTCACTCCGCCCTTGCCACTCGGCTCAACGCGAACTCCACCCAGGAAGGCAGCCTTCGCACTGAGAACCGGAGTCGCCGTGCTCGGAAATAAAAAGACGCGCGCACCTGATTCAAGCGTCACTT
>DATLHP010000137.1:0-5298 GCA_035539835.1 Bdellovibrionales bacterium | reverse complement strand
TCGTGGGACTGCGTGGTAGCGGCTGAATTCCATCGTGAATTCGCCTTTACCTTGAGTCGCCGAACGAAGATCCGTCGAGTAACCGAACATTTCAGTCAGTGGAACTTCTGCTTCTACTGTTACTGAGCCTTCGATTGTCGTCGTGCCTTGAATCATTCCGCGGCGTTGGTTGATCTGACCCATGATCGAACCTTGGAATTCTTCTGGAGCAGTGACTTCGAGCTTCATGATTGGCTCAAGAGCTGTTGGTTGCGCTTGTGGGTAAACCTCACGAAGAGCAGCCATCGCAGCGATTTTGAACGCCATGTAGCTTGAGTCGACGTCGTGGTACGAACCGTCGGTCAAAGTGACTTTGACGCCTACGATAGGGAAGCCGATCAATGGACCCTTCTTCATTTGCTCCTGCATGCCTTCGTCGACAGCTGGAATAAATTCTTTAGGGATACGACCGCCGACAACATCGTCTTCGAATTCGTATGCTTTCGGATCTTTGCCTTCTTCAACTTGAATAGGCTCAACCGTTCCAACGATTTTCGCGAACTGACCCGAACCACCCGTTTGTTTTTTGTGCGTGTAGTTGAATTCAGCTTTTTTGTGGATCGTCTCACGGTACGCAACCTGTGGTTTACCTGCGATAACTTCGCAAGCGAACTCACGCTTCATGCGCTCGATGTAGATCTCCAAGTGAAGCTCGCCCATGCCCGAGATGATCGTCTCGTTCGACTCTTCGTCGCGATGAACACGGAACGTCGGATCTTCTTTACGGAACTTTTGAAGTGCCTTCGAGAAGTTCGAAGCGCCTTCTTTCGACTTCGGAGCAACCGCAAGAGAGATAACCGCGTCTGGAACGAACATCGACGACATTGCGTAGTTCAAATCGCCGTTCGTGAATGTGTCACCCGATGCGCAGTCGACACCGAAGAGAGCGACGATGTCGCCAGCCGATGCTTCTTCGATATCTTCCATCGAAGCTGCGTGCATTTTTACGAGGCGTGGAACTTTGACCTTCTTTTTGTTGGCCGTGTTCACGATGAAATCGCCCTTAGTGAGCGTGCCCTGGTAAATGCGCATGTAAGTCAGCTGACCGTAACGGCCGTCTTCGAGCTTGAACGCGTAACCGACGAACGGAGCTTTCGCATCCGTCTTCATGACGACTTTTTCTTCGCCCTTGTCGAGATCGAGACCAGTGTTTTCTTTCTCTTTAGGGTTCGGGAGATAATCGCCGACGCCATCGAGAAGTTTCTGAACGCCGCGGTTTTTGTAAGCCGAACCGCAGAATACAGGAACGAGCTTCAAACCGATCGTCGCTTTGCGGATCGCCGCTTTGATCTCAGCAAGTGTCGGCTCTTCTTCCATCAGGAATTTTTCGCCGATGCCGTCGTCGACGTCTGCGAGTTTCGCGATCATCTCTTGGCGGTACTCTTTCGCCTGTTCAGCGAATTCAGCAGGGATGTCTTTTTCGATGACGTTTTCGCCGTCGTCGCCCTCATTGAAGTATGCTTTCATTGTAACGAGGTCGATCGTTCCGAGGAGCTTATCTTCAAGACCGATCGGAATGGCAACCATGACCGCGTTGAGGCGAAGCTTCTCGCGAAGTGCTTCAGTGACGCGGAACGGGTTTGCGCCCGAACGATCGAGTTTGTTGATGAACGCCAGGCGTGGAACGTTGTATCGCTTCATCTGACGGTCGACCGTGATCGACTGAGATTGAACGCCGGCAACGCCACAAAGAACGAGGACGGCTCCATCGAGAACTCGAAGCGAGCGTTCAACTTCGATTGTGAAGTCAACGTGCCCCGGAGTGTCGATCAGGTTGATGCTATAGTCTTTCCAAACCGCGCTGGTCGCTGCGGATTGAATTGTGATCCCTTTTTCGCGCTCGAGATCCATCGAGTCCATCGTCGCGCCGACGCCGTCTTTTCCACGAACTTCGTGAATGGCGTGGATACGTCCGGTGTAGAAGAGGATACGCTCAGACAGGGTCGTTTTACCCGAGTCGATGTGAGCAGAAATCCCGATATTGCGAACATTCTCTAAGATCCATTCTTTCGAAGCCATGATCTTCCTATTCCAGAGGCATTGTTACTTTGATTGTGGAACCAGCTTAAGTAGCATGAAGAAGGGTTGAATTGCAAAAGCAGAGTTGCCGGTAAGGATTGGCGTTTGAGTCCTCTAGAAGTCCTTCAAAAAACGTTCGGTTTCAGCTCGTTTCGCGGGCTCCAGGAGCCTGTGATCCAAGGATTGCTCGCAGGGCAGTCTGAGCTGCTGATCATGCCGACGGGCATGGGAAAGAGTCTGTGCTACCAGCTCCCGGCGCGCCTGTTTTTTGAGCAGGGAAGGGGCCTCACCTTAGTCATTTCGCCTCTGATTGCTTTGATGAAGGATCAGGTCGACGCGGCGCTTAAGAAAGGCTTGAAGGCCGCATTCATCAATTCTTCCCTGAATCGGGAGGAGCGCGAGCAGCGGTATGCTCGGTTGGCCCGCCAAGAGTACGAAATTCTTTACGTCACGCCCGAGCGATTCAGGCTTTCGGAGTTTCGTGAGGCTTTGGCTAAGAATAAGATCGCACTTCTAGCGATCGACGAGGCTCACTGTATTTCGGCTTGGGGTCATGATTTCAGACCCGACTACTCTCGGCTCGGAGACTACCGTGAAGAATTGGGTCGACCGCTCACGCTCGCTCTGACCGCTACGGCAACACCTGAGGTGAAGGCCGACATCCTAAAAATTTTGAAACTTGGCCAGGCCGCGGTTTTCGATGCCGGTATCGAGCGCCCAAACTTGAGTCTTTCCGTGATCGATGTGCATGGGCTCGATGAAAAGGTTCGCGCCTTCATGGCGTTTCGACATCAGTATCCGGGCCCTGCGATCGTCTATTTTTCGTTGATACAAACTTTGCGAAAGTTCTCGGATGAAATTTCGCGGCTCGGAGTTTCACATCTGACCTATCACGGACAGATGAACGACAAAGAACGAAAGCGATCGCAAGAAGCATTTCAGAAAACATCGAATGACGTGATTCTTGCTACGCCTGCATTTGGCCTCGGTGTCGACAAAGAAAATGTGCGCATGGTGATGCATGCTGAAATTCCTGGATCGATTGAAGCTTATTACCAAGAGGTCGGCCGGGCCGGTCGCGACGGAAAACCATCGGCGTGTATTCTGTTGATCGATGATGACGATGTTTCGATTCAAAATGACTTTATGAACTGGGCGAATCCAGATCCCGGTTTCATTCGTGCCGTTTACAATTTGATCGACCGAAATCTCGTGCGGGCGCGCCAAGAGGGATTCGATTACTTGCGGACGCAAATGAACTTCTACAACCGTCGCGATTTCCGGGTAGAGACTGCCGTGAATCAGCTCGAGCGTTGGGGTTCGCTCGAGGGAAGACTGCCGCGCGAATGGCAGCCGGTGCAGAGTCCGCCGGACGAGTACCTTGATCAGAAACTTTTTGATGAGCGTATGCGCGGACAAAAAAGAAAACTCTTCGAGATGGTGGAGCTGGCGAAAATGACCGAAGGTTGTCGTATGGTTCGCATTGCTTCTTATTTCGGAATGCCGAATGCCGTACCCTGTGGAAAATGCGATCTTTGCCTGATGGCGGGGCGGGCGAGTGATGCCTGAGCGAGTTCATTTCCCGGATCCTCGATATGCTGGCGACGACGGACTTCTGTGTGTCGGCGGGGATCTGCGCGTTGAAACGCTCGTCGATGCTTATTCGCAGGGAATTTTTCCGTGGCCGCAGGAAGGGCTTCCGCTCTTGTGGTTTTGCCCGGCAAGGCGCGGAGTTCTCGATTTCAAAGATCTTCATTGGCCTCGGCGGTTTTTGCAGGAATTGAAGAACAAAGAATACACGATCACCTTCGATCAAGCGTTCACCGATGTGATTCGCGCATGCGCTGAGACGCCACGTCGTCATGAGGCTGGGACATGGATCCTTCCGCCGATGGAAGCTGGTTATCGGCGATTTCATGAGGCTGGCTACGCTCATAGCGTTGAGTGCTGGAAGAATGGTCAGCTGGTCGGCGGACTTTACGGAGTTTATGTCGGAGGGGTTTTCAGCGGCGAGAGTATGTTCCATTCGGTTTCGGGTGCGAGTAAACGATGCCTTTACGCTTTGACAGAAAAATTGAAAGCCTCCGGTGTTGAGTGGATGGACATTCAAATGGTCACGCCAGTGCTCGAAACTTTTGGCGGCAAGTACATCTCGCGCGAAGATTACTTGAATCGCATTCAGACATCGAAGAAAGTTTCACCAAGGATTGAGTGGAGAGAGTCGAATGTCACTTCCCGTTGAGACAGATCGTGTCGTCAAGCTGACCTACCGCATTTTGACGGAGGATGGGCGAGTGCTCGAGGAGAAAACGCCAGAGAATCCTTACGAGTATCTTCAGGGGCATAATCAAATTGTTGGCCCTGTCGAGCGCGCTGTCGAAGGAAAAACCGCTGGCTTTCGCTGCGAAGTGAATGTGACTCCACGCGATGGCTATGGTGATTACAAACCTGATTTGGTGACGGAGCTTCCGGTCAGTCACTTTCCTGCCGGCGTTGAACTCAAAGTTGGAATGAAGTTTGGAACTCGCACTGCCGAAGGGCAGGCGATGACAATTCGCATTCTTGAAATTGAAGGCGACGTCGTGACCGTCGATGGCAACCATCCTCTTGCGGGGCTTGAGCTGATTTTTGAGGTAAGAGTTCTCGACGTGCGTGAGGCGAGCGAAGGCGAAATTGAAGCGGGGCGGCCGGGTGTTTCCTTGTCATCGTCGTCAGGGTCTGGTTCGCTACACTAACTCGCTTAAAGGAGTGGTGTATGAAATCAGTTTTCGCAGCGATTCTTGTTTCTATGGCCGCATCAATGGCATGGGGTCTTCCGCAAAAAACTCTTTTCATTAAGAAGACGATGCTCGAAGGCGAAACGAGTGTTTTCTACGTCGGTTATTCGAAAGACCCGATGAAAGACAATCAGAAGTATCGCGGTACGATGATTCTTCCGATGAACGAAGAAGTTGCCGATAACCTAGAGATGTTCGAGATCAATGACGTTAAAGAGTGCATGGCGAAAACAATGACCTCTGACAACCGTCTCTTGATGTACTCCCTGGAAGGCTGCCGATAAACGGCTGCTTACTTGAATAGTTGAAGCCAAGTCGCTGGTGGGATCGTCATTGCCGCCAGCACAAGCAGCATCGCAATCGACATCGTAGCGAGTCCAAAAGCGTGAAGCTGTCTCTCTTCGCTCCAATCGGTTTCTCCGTCTTCGCCAATTGGAAGACGTCCCTTAAGGCCGACTTGAAT
>DATLHP010000136.1:0-4077 GCA_035539835.1 Bdellovibrionales bacterium | reverse complement strand
GTTCCGGCAGTCACCGACCCATTGAGAGTCGAGCGCAGCCAGCTCTTCCGCGAAATTGGCTATCTCGAGAATCAGAAGCGCAGCCTCTTTGTCTTCTCCGAAATCGACGGAATCGTCGGTGCCGTGAATTTCAAAGCGGGTGAAAAAGCCCCTGCTTTCGCATCACTCATCACGATCTCTCCGGTCAACCCGACTTACATCGTTGGATACGTCCACGAATCGGCGCATTCAAAGCTTTCTCCAAAACAAAGAGTGAAAGTGATCTCGGCCGCAAGCGGACAAGAGATTTACGGCGAAGTGGCCAATGTCGGCGCACGAATCGTCCAAATTCCCGAGCGCCTCTTGCGCATTTCAACGATCGTCTCCTACGGTCGTGAAGTATTGGTTCGTATTCCAGAAGAAAATGGATTTCTTTTGAGCGAAAAGGTTCAAATCAAACCAGTCTACACGTTGGATATGTTTCCGATCGCCAAGGCGGAAAACGAATCAGAAAACAAAAAACCTGAATTCATCGACATCTCTCTTCCTTACGAGATGACAATTGGCGAACTCTTTCAGCCGTCAGGCCTTGTTTGGATCAGTGATCTCAATAGTTTTGTTGTCGCCTCTGATGAGTCTCTCACTGGCGGACAGCCGTCATTGATCCTCGTTCATAAAGACGGAACCGTCAGTGGTCAAACTCTACCTATTCAGAATCTCTCTGGTATCGATGATGTCGAGTCGATCTCTGTCGATGGTAATACGATCTACATCATGGCGTCACTCGGAAATACCAAACGCGGTGAACGAGTCAATGATCGCGAAATCTTCGCGCGCATTTCGCGCGAGGGCCTCGTTTTGAAAGCGACGGCGGCGGTGAACCTTCGTCGCGCTCTTGAGCCGGCTCTCCAAAACTCACCTGATTCTCGATTACGCACAATTGGTTCGATGGCTGAACAAGGAGTCATCAACGTCGAAGGTCACGAAGTTCGTGGCGGCGATCTCTATATCGCTCTCAAAGTTCCACAGCTCCAACGCGGCACGGGTATGATTCTTCGTATTCGAAACGTCAACGCCATCCTCTCTGGTCAACCAGTCGCACCAGAGAACGTTTCGATCCATTCTGAACTGAAGTTTAAAACTGAAAAAACCGGTTTCAGCATGCAGATCGCTGACCTCATCATGACCGATCAAGGGATGTTCGTGGCGACGACTTGCCAAGGCGAAGCGTGTAGCGCTCTCTGGGCAGCCGGAGACGGCCGCTCTGAAAAGCCGCGTCTTCTCGCTTTCTTCAAGCGCCGCCAACTCGAAGGCCTAGCCTATGACGCAAGCTCAAGCACGATCACTGGTATCTTCGATCAGAATGGTAAACCGACGCAGCTCATGCGTCTGAAGCTGAAGTGAGACGACTTTGAAAACCGCACGTTGGATCACTTTCGTCAGCGCAGCACTGGTTGTAATGACCAGCGCCATCGCCAATGCATCCGCTGAAAAGTTCTTGAAGTCCGCTTGGTCCGACGGCGAAGTCGTTGAAGGAAAGAGCTCAGACTACGACCCGGAATCAGCTTGGAGCCCGTTCCGCGAGGTCGAGGTTTTCACGAGCACCGAGGTCGGCGAAAAAGACTCTAGCTTTGAAACAGGCCTCGATTTCCAAGTGAAGTCGTTTCGAGAGCTGAGCGAAAGCTGGAAAGCACGCTCGAGCGACCAAGGGCAGTTCGTACGTGACTTGCGACTGCAACTTGCCCTGCAACGTCGCTATCTTCTCTTGGTCGAATATTTTCACACGAAGAAACTCGTCGGCCATCTTCAAGAATATGGCGACGTGCTCGATCGTAACTTTCGCGCCCAAGGTTTGGCGATCCGCTACGGAAAAGCAAAAGCGCAAGATCTACTGAAGGCTCAAGTTGCCGTTTCAAACAATCAACGCGAAATGCGCGATGCAAACGTTCATTTTGATTCGGTCAAAGCACAGATTCGCGAAATCATGCCGGACTTCAAAGAGTCTAGCTTCAACATCAAGAACTTCGTTACGCCTGAGGATATTGCAAATCAACGACGCCTTTTCCGGCCCGGCGCCTCGACAACCACGCGACGAGTTCTTGAAATGCAACTCAGCCAACTGAGAGCGGAACAGAACATCTCTTTGGGCCGGCAGGGTTCTTGGTTCAAGGGATTCAAAGTCGCGGTCGAAGACAAACCAAAAGAGGTAATCTACAAAGCCTCTTTGAGTTTCAAACTTCCGTTTCTCGGTGATGACCTTGTCGCGATTCAATCGCGTTCCGAGCGCTTGACCAAAGTGTACGAAAAAGCGCGCGAGCTCGAGCTCGTGCGATCAACGACGAAGCACGAGCCCGGAATGCTCAAAACGCTGCTTGATAGCTACGCTCAGATCAACCAGACATTGAAATCTCTCGCACGCGTTGAGCGGTCCATTGTCGATCCACAAGTGGCACTTGATACGGTGTTGAGCGTGCGTTCGGCTCGCTCAGAACTGATCGCTCTCGAAAAAGAGATTCTGATCGCTTATATCGATCTTCTTTACGAACAAGGCGTTCTTCAGAGTCAGCCTGACGTCAATCACCTCTCGGCAACCAAGACGAGGCTCTGATGTCGACGACTCCGGCAGCAGCGGTATCACCACTCTTCTTAGAGCGCTATGAGCTGAAGTATCTCATACCGCTCTCAATGGTCGATCCGATCTGCAAATTCATTTCTGGATTCTGCGAGATGGATTACTACTCTCAGATTTCGCCGGATGGCTACTATACGATCAATAGCCTTTATCTGGATTCCCCACAGCTCTACTTTTACAGACAAAAAGAAGCCGGGCTCGCGAATCGCTTCAGCATGCGTATTCGCTCATATGGCGATGAAGCCAAGCCGCCTTACTTCTTCGAAACGAAGTATAAGGTCCGTGAATTCGTTAAAAAGAAACGTGGCAAGGTCTCTGTCCCGAATTGGCCAGACCTGTTTACAACGCCTGGCTTGGTTTCACAGGTCGATGAGTCTTCACGATCGAATGTTCAGCACTTTCTCGATCTCGCCGCAATCTACAATACCGAACCGCAAATCCTGACTCAGTATCGTCGCCGTGCTTTTCTTTCGACGATCGACGATTACGCTCGCGTAACATTTGATCGCGATCTCCGCTATCAGCCTGAAAACACGTTCAATGTTATTCCGGATGACCGCAAGCTTTCGCACTACGACCATCCGGATAGTTTTCTTGATCCGGGAAACTGCGTAATTCTCGAATTGAAATGCGAGCGAAAAATTCCGGTGTGGCTGATCGATTTGATTCAGCATTTCGAACTCACGCGCGGAAATTTTTCGAAGTACGGCAATTCGATGCTCACGCAGTACTTGAGTTTTTTCTCTGCCGATCCAATCGATCTTCATCCGGCCGAAGCCTTCGCTCCGCTCTCACGCTGAGAGATCGAGCTCAGCCTCGGCGCGCAGCCGATCGATATCCACCAATAGACGGGCTCGTGTCGAGTCAATATCCCAGTTCGGTAGAAACTGAAGATACTCCTCGATCCAACGAAGACGTGGTCGCAGCGCTTTTTCGAGAGGACCTATCTCTTCCGTCATCTCGAGAAAGTATGTCTGCGCACGGCGCATGAAATCGCCATAATCTCCTTCAACGATCCCTTCGATTCGCTCTTTGAACAAATCGATAGCTTCAAGCGCTCCATAAACCGGCGCAAAATCAGCCGGCTCACGAAGCGGATGAAGAACCCCATCCCCATCGGGGTTGGCGATGAACTTCGTATCCTTGGTGGATTCTTCTAATAACGTTTCCATGAAAACTCCGGTCCTTGGATTGGGGTGGCCATCCATGGCCGGGTGACGGCGAACTCATCCTTAAGGAAATCCCTTACGGAAGGTTCCTTGTTCGCCGGCCGGTCAACAGACTTCCAATGAAGCTGATCGCGGCAAGCACTAAAAAGACTACGAGCAGAATGCGGCCCATTTCCATCGAAACACCAGCAACATTTCCGGCACCGAGGAACATGGCCACGAGTGCGATAACAAAGAACGCAATAGCTGCTTGAAGCATTGAGACCTCCTGATAACGAAAACAATAACTCGAGTGTC
>DATLHP010000135.1:0-4082 GCA_035539835.1 Bdellovibrionales bacterium | reverse complement strand
ATAACGAGCTCTCACGCGAAGTGAACATCGTCGCAAATACGCTGAAAAGAATGGGCGTCAAGCGTGGCGATCGCGTAACGATTTACATGCCGATGGTTCCTGAAGCCGCATACGCAATGCTCGCCTGCACGCGCATCGGCGCCGTGCACTCATTGGTCTTCGGCGGATTTTCTCCGGACTCGATCGCCGATCGTATTCAAGATTGCCAGAGTCGCTTCGTTATCACGGCCGATGAAGGACGTCGCGCCGGCTAGTGCATTGATCTTAAGAAAAACGTCGATCGTGCACTAGAAAAATGCCCTGAGGTTTCAGGTGTTCTTGTTTTCAAAGTGACCGGCGGCGCCGTTTCAATGAAGCCAGGGCGGGATCACTGGTTTGAAGATGCATCGAAGGGTCAGCCAGCAACATGCGAACCAGAAGCAATGGATGCCGAAGATCCACTTTTCATTCTCTACACTTCGGGTTCGACCAATAAACCAAAAGGCGTTTTGCATACGACCGGTGGATACATCGTTTATGCGTCGTTCACACACGAAGCTGTCTTCGACTATCGCCCTGGCGACATCTATTGGTGCACGGCCGACGTCGGTTGGGTCACCGGGCACAGCTATCTTGTGTACGGCCCGCTGGCCAATGGCGCGACCACGTTGATGTTCGAAGGCGTTCCGACTTATCCAAACACTTCTCGCTTTTGGAACGTCATCGACAAACACAAGGTTTCGATTTTCTATACGGCACCGACTGCGATTCGTGCGCTTATGCGCGAAGGCGAAGAGCCCGTGAAAAAGACATCGCGAGCGTCGCTTCGTCTTCTGGGTACCGTCGGCGAGCCGATCAATCCAGAAGCTTGGCTCTGGTACCACCGCGTGGTTGGTAACTCACGCTGCCCGATCGTCGATACATGGTGGCAGACAGAAACTGGCGGTATTTTGATTTCTCCGTTGCCGGGCGCGATCGCGCAAAAGCCGGGATCTGCGACTTTGCCTTTCTTCGGCGTTCAACCTGAACTCGTCGACGACAAGGGCACTGTTCTCAAGGGTGCAGCGACTGGAAACCTTTGCTTAAAAGATTCATGGCCTGGTCAAATGCGCACGGTCTTCCGTGATCATGAACGCTTTGAACAGACGTACTTCTCGACTTATCCAGGATACTACTTCACCGGAGACGGCTGTCGCCGCGATGAAGATGGCTACTATTGGATCACCGGACGTGTGGATGATGTCTTGAACGTCTCAGGACATCGTCTTGGCACGGCAGAAATCGAGTCTGCGCTCGTTGCTCATACGAATGTCGCCGAAGCCGCAGTCGTGGGATACCCACACGACATCAAAGGACAAGGCGTCTATGCGTTTGTGACACTGAAAACTGGCATCGCAGCGACGGAAGAATTGAAAAAAGAACTCATCCAGTGGGTTCGGAATGAGATCAGTCCAATCGCTCAACCTGACATCATCCAGTGGGCCCCAGGACTTCCGAAAACGCGCTCCGGCAAAATCATGCGTCGGATCTTGAGAAAAATCGCAGAGAACATGCCGGATCAGTTAGGTGACACGACAACTCTCGCCGACCCGGCGGTTGTAGACGATCTCGTAAAGAATCGTGCGAATAAGTAATTCGCTCTAGACCAAGGGCGGTCCGCAGCGACCCCCTTATTCACAAAAAATTCCCGATGATTTGGCGTGCGTCAGTTACAATATTTTGGATATGTCAGCGACACCACAGGCCACCCGACAGTATTTCGATCGTCTAAAAAACAAAGGCATCAAACCGGCAACGTCTGTTCTCGGCGATACTGAACTCACAGTCTCGCGCATCGGTTTTGGTTGCTATCGCGTTCACCAGTTCGAACCCGATCACCGTGAAGCTCTGAAAGAGGCACTTCTCGGCGGCGTGAATCTCATCGACACGAGCGCAAACTACACTGATGGCAGTTCAGAGCGCCTTGTTGGCGACATCTTGAATGAAGTTATCACTTCGGGTGAAGTCTCTCGTGATGCGATCGTCGTCGTGACGAAAGCCGGCTATGTGCAAGGCACGAATCTCCGCGATGCACGCGAACGAATGAACACGGGCCGCGCCTATTCTGAAATGGTCGAATTTCAGAGCGATTGCTGGCACAACATTTCTCCTGAGTATCTTGCCGATCAAATCACAAAGAGCCTTGAGCGCCTGCGCCTTGATCGCATTGACGTTTTGCTTTTGCACAATCCAGAATACTTTTTCAAAACTGGCGGCTCACGCGATGTGTATTACGCGCGGATCGAAAAAGCATTTCGTCATCTCGAAAGCGAAGTCGCTAAAGGTCGCATCGCTTATTACGGAATCTCTTCGAACACGTTTGGCGAAGTCGAAAGCCGTTCTGACTTCACCTCGCTTGCAAAGGTCGTCGAGATCGCGAAATCGATTTCGAAAAACAACCATTTCAAAGTCGTCCAACTCCCCTTCAATCTCTATGAAGCCGGAGCTGCACTTCACAAAAATAATAATCGAAAGAGCATTTTCGAGTTTGCAAGCGAATCTGGTTTGGCTGTTCTCACGAACCGCCCATTCAACGCTCTCGCAAAAGAGCGCTTGGTTCGTCTGACTTCATTTCCGACCCATGACGAAGTCGAAGTTAAAGGCGGCTTGCATACGACGTTGGGACGCGCAATCGAACTCGAAAAACGCGCACCGGGCTATCCGAAAGCAGCACAAGGTCTTCACTGGGCTCACGCGCTTCGCGAACGCTTAGGCGAGATCGACGATCTTCTGACGTGGCGTGAAGTTCTTTACGGACAAATCATGCCGACCGTGCGACAAGCCCTAACACGCTTGACGCCAGATCAAGCGGCTTGGGCCAACGAGTATTCTCCGGTGATGTCTGAACTCTTTAGACTCATCACCTGGGATCTCGAAAATCTCGCTGAACAAAAAAGCAAACTTGCCGCCGAAAACGTTCAAGTGGTCGCACCGGATCTTGCCTCGTCACCGACTCTGTCGCGAAAAGTTTTGCGCGTTTACCATGCCTTTCCAGAGGTAACGACAGTTCTAGCAGGTATGCGGACACCAACATACGTCCGCGACTTGCTCGGCACCGAAGCAGCGCTCACCCCAGAGTCTGCCATGCAGACCCTGATGCGCCTGCAGCGGTATCGCTCATAAACGACGGACTCCAACGAACTTATCGAATCGAAGGTAGAAACTCGCTCATCTTCTTTCGCCCGAATTCTTGAATGGCATAGAGCGAGTTGTGTGCCCGACAAATTAGCCGCAAGTTCTCGGGCGAATCACTGCCGCCTTTCGCAAAAGGGATGATGTGATCGAACTCAAGCGCTGTTCTTGAGTCACATCGTCTACCTGAAACGGGATCGATGTAAGCGCACCGCCCATGATCTCGATAAGTAACTTCTCGTTTTGTATGAATCGAAATGTAAGATCTTTTGACGCGATTAATAACCATCGCTGGGGTTTTCATCTTCTTCCCCAGCGGGCTTTTCTTGAGCGGATCGATCTGAGCAAGAGCAATGTCGCAGATCTTGTGAAGAAGTTCGCAATGGCTAGGATCATTCGGAAGCGAGCTAACTAAGACTTCTTTAAGTCGCGTGAGCTTTTGATCCAGTAATTCATCAGATGTGTATTGGTTCAAAATCCGACCACTGCCCAAGTGCTTTTTCTGATCCAAGACAACTGGGGCAGGAGATAAATCAGCCAACTCTTTCTCGACAGATTTTTGAGTTAAACCCTCTAAACTTAACAAGACCTCTTTCTTTTCATTCACAGTCACGGCTTTTTTCTTAAGCTTTGCCTCTTTTCTAAAAAATGTATTCGCCTGAGCCACAGTCGTTGAATTGAGCTTTCCTTCGATGATCTTATCTTCCACTTCAGGCAAATCCCGAATCGTGTTCATGATCGAAAGCTTTCGGTAAAAATCAGAGTCAGACATTCCAAAATTACTCACGCAGTAGCGAGCAAGAGTCGAATACCCTTCGATCGCCCAAATCTTTCGACGATCCGCTTCGCGCATGAAATGAACAACAACGAGAGCCTGTCTGGATTCAAGCCGAACTTCTTTTCCAAACTCGTGAGTAAACTCAGAATTTGAA
>DATLHP010000134.1:0-4728 GCA_035539835.1 Bdellovibrionales bacterium | reverse complement strand
GTGGCGAGCGACCGTGAATCCGAATTGAATCGCGAAAGCTTGAACTTTTACTTGAGGGACACGAGCCGAGGCTTTGAAACCCTCATGCATCGATTGCCGCTCGGATCAGCCGATGTATCGATGCGGGTCCCTTCGGGAGAGATGATCAAGCTTCGCCTCGAGATGACTGAAAACAAAATTCAGTTCGACTTCAAAGGCACTGAGAACTCAAGCCGTGTTGCAATCACTGAACGCACGACACTGAGTGCTTGCATGTGGACCGTGCTCTCGATGATTGACGAAAAAATCGCGATCAACTCTGGTCTTTTCGAACACTTTCAAGTGAGCGCACCATCGGGAACAATGCTCGACCAAAAGGGCGCTGTCGGTACTGAGCGCGGAGTTCAGATGCTGGTTCCGGCCCTTTGCAATCTCATTGTTACTGCTTTTGCGAAGTTGAATCCCGCGCTCAAGGGCGCCGATTGCCCAGGTGGATTTGCAAGACTTCTCATCGAAGCGGGCCAAGAGCGCGCGATTTTGACGGCAGCATGCGGTTCTAGAGCAACGAGCAAAGAGGCTGGCGAGGACGCTTGCGCCCTTTTCGGATCTCAACAAGCAAAAGCAGCTGAAAATTCGAATCTCGTTTCTTGGATCATGCGTGGCCTCAATCCAAAATCTGGAGGCGATGGTAAATTCAAGGGTGGAGATGGCGAACTTTTGCATTTCAAGATCACTAAACCATCGACTCTACGATGGGATCTTTCAGCAGGCTCAGCCAAGAGCCCTGGTGCAAGCCAAGGCAAACCAGGTGAATCAGCTCAGCTTTCAATCATCCGCAATGGCCAACCCGAAAACGAAATAAAAGAACGAGAAGGTTCCATCGAACTCGCCTCTGGCGATGAAGTAAAACTTTTCGGCGCAGGCGGCGGCGGCTTCGGAGAACCACTCACGACAGAATGAAAGCACTCATCTTTGTCGTCGCAACCTTCATTCTCAGTTGGATTCAACAGTACTTCATCATCACTGGTCGCGGCATCAGCGATATGCTCGGCATCTTCGCGTTGATGTGGACACCCGGAGCGGTCGCGCTCTTCTGTTCGTATTATTTCGATCGAAATTTTAAGAGCCTTGGTATTCGCCGCGTTTCTTTTCGAAGTCTCGCGGTTTCGTACGGCCTACCCGCTCTGGTCGCGATCGGTGTTCTCATCGCATCAGTCGTTTTCGGAGTTGGAGATTTTGAACTCCGATCTACGCTTCTCGAAAACGACGGGTTAGCCGGCACATCGCTCCTCGCGTTTCTTTTGATTGCACCGACCATCGCCTTTGGAGTCGGCCTCACTAGCGCTTTCGGTGAAGAAATCGGATGGCGGGGTTTTCTTCACTCCGCGATCCCATTCGCACCGCTCAAAAAATATCTGTTGATTGGAATCATTTGGGCCGCATGGCACTGGCCACTGATTGTGTTTGGCGACTACGCAACCTCAGACAAACCATGGTTGAACGTTTTCTTCTTCACGGTGTCAGTGATGTCGATCAGTGTGTTCATGGGCTATATGCGTGACAAGACCGGCTCTGTTCTGCCTGCGACGGTCACCCATGCTGCTCACAACGTTTGGATTCAGAGCATCTATCCTGCTTTTTACAAAGCAGGCCCACTCGATCCGTATCTCGGTGGAGAAGCCGGCCTCATCGCAGCAGTTCTCTACCTTGGGGTCGCGATCTTAACGCAAAGAAAAGCGACAGCTAGATGCCCCTCGGGCGATACAACATTCTAGGTTCACATCGAGTGCCGATGTTCTCTTCAAGAATCCGATATCGAACTGACAGAGTTGCGGATGTTTTTGCGCTGCTGCGTGATACACGCAGTTCGACGCTTCTATGACCGCATTTTTTGCGCTGACCTCTTTGAGCCTGGCGCGATAGCCAAGGTCATTCATGACCTTCACGATCAACTCGAGTCTCTGCTTTCGAGGTAGACTTTCAAGCTGTGCGCGCAACGGTCGCACTGTTGTTTCAGCCAATCCTTCGAGAAGTTTCGTCAGCTGCGACGCCGAAAAATTTGAAGAGATCTCTTCGAGAAGAGCCGTCGATAACCATGAGTACTGGCGCGGAAAAGCCTCTGATCCCTGGTTCGACAGAAAATAGAATCGACGAGGTCTACCCACTCCACCTTTTTGATCGCGAAAGGCGACGTAGCCCAAATGCTCGAGCTGAGCCAAATGTTCTTTGATCGCTGTCTTAGTGACATCACAGACCACACAGAGATCATCGGCCGTAACGCCTTCGGGCTTTTCGAGCAGGTGTTCGAGAATCTGTTGCTGTCTCTGCGGTAAGTGCTTCATGACGAGGGCTCACTTCCAATTTAAACATTTTAAACAGTTTGTACTGTTTAAATAGATAGCCGAAAACAGCCTGAATAAGGAGCTCAAAATGAAAATGTTCTCTATTATCGCCGCCTCGATCCTCGGCTTCGCACCCATCGCACAATCGACAGAACAGACCAATCCACTTGTGGACATCTCTCGTATCGAATGCCAACGCAGCGATGGATCAAAAGATTTCTGGACGCTAACGCCGAACGTTTTCAGCCATAACGGAAAAAACTTTGTCGCAGTTTCGGGTTATCAAATTCGCAACTACTCGAGAGAAGACGGATCGACGTTCGAAGCGCGCGAAGAAAAAAGCACTTACTTCTACGAAGCGACAGCCGAAACCGACCACAACGGAATCAATCTGATCCGTTTGAGCGAAAGAAAATATCAATTCGGCGTCGACCGCGAAGTCTCTTTGACGACCAGTGATTTCAAAACAGGCAATTTCGTTAAAATCGCATTCCAGCCAGGGAGTGGAGGCTACGGAATTCCTGAAGGTACCAGCCAAACAAAGATTTACACTTGCGAGTTTCTAAGCCGCTAAGACTCGTAGGTATGCGGCTCCGGATAGGCCGGAGTCGCGATTTTACCTTCGTCGGCAAAGACACATTAGCGCTCACCAAGTGAGCGCCGTTTAAATTGGTCTTTTGTGAGTAGACTGAGGGTTTCTGAAGATTGATCGAAAACGATTTTCACGTCGCCGCGGGCGATTTGTTTTCGGATTTGTTCGGCTTTCTTGTCATAGCTGACTTCGACACTGCCGTAATCAGTGCCTTCACGCAGAATGAAGCTCTCGATGATTCCAGCGAGAGCTTCGTCTGATAGAAGTTCCGGCGAAACTTCTATTGGTTTCTCCTGATCTTTCGACGGATCCATTGAATGGATTAAGGCTGTTTGCGTTTTTCAGCAGCTGCAGCGGCTTGAGCTTTTTTCTTTTCAGCCTTTTGCTCTGGCGAAAGTCCCCATGGAGATTCTTTCTGTCCGCGATCGCCGCCACGGCCTTTTCCTTTTCCGCCGCGTCCGCCTTTTTTATCTTTGTCTTCAGTCTGCGCTGGGCGAGCTGTGACATGAAAATCAGGAACGTAATGGAAAGCTTCGACCTGAATGGCTTTTGCCGGAGCGCGCTCGCCTTCGTTAAGGCTAACAACCAGCACGCGTTTCAAGTTCTCTGGATTCTGAGCCGCCACTTCAAGCGAGTTGACGAAATGTGTGAGTTTCTCAGCTTCGAATTTGAAAGTCTCACCGAGACCAGCCTGAATCTCTTCAGGAGTTTTGCCTTCAGCAACGAGGGCCGCACGCGCTTTAAGGGCTGCTGACAACGTAAAATTCGCGAACTCTGTTACTGATTTCATTCTAAAACTCCGGTTATGAATCGATTGAAGCGGCCACTATCGAGAATGTTGCGCAAAGGGTCAATGTGAATCTACCTCCCCCAGGGAAGGTAGACATAAACCCAACTCAGCCACCGATGATTTTACAGCCCTGCGCCTTTAGGCCAATTTTGATTTGTTCGATGTGTTCGTCGCTGGTGGTTTCGACCAGTAGATCGATGCGGGTTTCACGCAATCCTAGCTCTGGTGAGACTCGGTCGTGATAGACCTCGAGGATATTGGCGCGGTTCTCAGCCATCACTGTGGTGATTCGGTTCAGGTTTCCTGGCAAATCGTCGACGACGACTGTTAGGCGTGCCAGGCGATGCTCTTGTCTAAGACCTCGTTCAATCACCTTTGCCATGACGTTCAAGTCGACATTGCCGCCTGAAAGAATCACGCACGACTTCTTGCCAAGCTGGAGACTTGCACCCTTGCTCATCACCGCAGCCAGTGCCGCAGCTCCGGAGCCCTCTACGACCGTCTTTGCTTTTTCGAGCAAGAAAACGATCGCTTGAGCGATTTCGTTATCGTCGACCGAAACGATCTCGTCGACGAGTTTTGAAATGTAGAGTTCGTTCATCTCAGCACTAGGCATTTTGACGGCGATACCGTCGGCGATCGTCGACGCTCTCTTTTTCGCTTCAGGAATCGCTTCGCCCTTAAACATGTGCATCATACCGGGTGCTTGATTTGAAACGACGCCGATGATGCGGACCTTCGGGTTCAATGTTTTCACAGCGGTTGCGATGCCGCTGATAAGTCCGCCACCACCAATTGGAATCACGATCGACTCTAAGCCCTGGATATCCTCCATGAGCTCAAGGCCAATCGTTCCTTGGCCAGCAACGACGTAAGGGTCGTTATACGGATGAACGAAAATATAGCCTTTTTCTGCTTCGAGCTTCTTCGCGTGCTCGTAAGCCTCGTCGTAGAAATCACCGTGCAGGATGACCTTCGCTCCGTAGTTCTTTGTCGCGTTGATCTTTACGATGGGGGCAGTCAAG
>DATLHP010000133.1:0-2629 GCA_035539835.1 Bdellovibrionales bacterium | reverse complement strand
AGACGCTTTCTTGTGCTCCTCAGTACAATTCAGGGCTTGGCTTTCTTCCCGCTGGCTTGGGTTGCGACTGGTAACTCAGAGCTCGGGCTTCCGATCTTGTTTGTGTCTGTCACAATCTATTGGCTTTGCGCGATGGCGGGTGGAGCGAGCTGGAATTCGTGGATGTCTCATCTCGTCCCTCGACGAATTCGGTCGAAGCATCTTGCTCAAAGAAGTTACCTTGGTCAGATCTCTCTGTTCATAGGCTTGATCGGCGGCGGACTTTTGCTTCAGGGGTCCGGGCAATTTGGCTGGGGTAACACGGCCTTTGCGTTTGTCTTCGGCATTGCGGGGCTCTCACGATTAGCCAGCGCCTATTTGCTGTCAAAAAAATCGGAACCTGCGGATCTCACGCGTCACCAGACCAATGTTTCGGTGGTTGATTTGATTCGACGCCTTCGTACGAGTGCCGAAGGTCGTTTGGTAGGATTCTTGTTGGTGTTTTCGATGGCGACCAACGTTGCTGCACCATTTTTTAATCCATATATGCTGAAGCATCTCTCGCTTCCGTATTATCAGTACGTTTTGATGATTGCGGCTGGATTCATGGCGAAAATCGTTGTTTTTTCGGCAGCCCGCGATTTGAGTTCACGTATTTCTTCAACAGCATTTATCCGTGCTGGAGTGATCGGGGCGAGCGTGCTTCCGGTTCTTTGGCTGTTTTCGTCGAATGTCTTCTACTTGTTCGCAGTGAACTTGCTCTCTGGTGCTGTGTGGGCAGTTTTTGATCTCGGCGTTATGGTCTCATTGTTTGGCGCCATTAAAGACAACGAGAAGACGAGCTTCTTGAGCTACTACAACTTCGCATCGGCCGTCTGTCTCACCGTTGGAGCTTTTGTTGGCGGCAAGCTTTTAAGCTGGATGGGTGATTCGTATCACGGGTACTTCTTGGTTTTTGCGATTTGTGCCGTGTGCCGATTCTTGGGTCTGATCGCATTTGACCGTCTACAAGAGGCGACTCAATTGACAAAGAGCACCGATATCGCTGTTAGTCTGGCTCGTTCAGCGACTTCTCAAGTGAGCAAAGGCTTGCGGGGGTTGAGTTCACCGAAGAAATCCGCCTAAAATGATCGCATGATGATGCGATCTATTTTGGCCTCTTTGGTGTGCTTGTTAGTCTGCGGTTCGGCTTTCGCTCAAGAGAGCGAAGGGACTGTGACTTACGATGTTGGTTTATCTTCTGGCAGAGTTGAGCAAGAAGGGCAGCCAGACAAAAGCTATCTCGAACCGAGCATTGGTTTTTCGTATCACTTCATGGAACATCTCGCTTGGAGAAACTCGATCTTCGGCCGCTTCGGTGACGTGGATACTGCTTACGGAATCGATACGTCGATGCGCGCTCAAGGGTTGCTCGGCGACCATTCGATGGGAGTTTCTGGATTCCTCGGTCCCGGCTTTCGCTTCATCACTAAAGGTGACAACGTCCCGTTTCTTGAAGGTGGTGTCATTCTTCACGCGGCCGGAATTTCTCTCGGCGCCGGTGTGAAAACCTTCTTCAATTCTGTCGTTCGCTCAGGTGCTGAAAACGAAAATCAGCTGCTCATCATCTTTGGCGGCGGCGGAGTTTTCTGATGCAGGCGTTTGACGCCGGTCTTTCAGTGAAGGTGGTTCGAGTCGCGACGTTCTCTGCGGCTCATCGCTATTTCAACCATCAGCTTTCAATTGAAGAGAATAAAAAAATCTACGGGTCGCTATATCGCGAAGATGGCTTTGGTCATAACTTTGCTATCGAAGCTCACTTCAGCGGACCCATTGATCCGATGACGGGAATGATCGTGAATCTCGTCGATATCGATTCATGGTTGAAAGACGTGACTCGTGTTGTGGATCACCAAAATCTCAACCTCTTGCCGGCATTTCAGCAGGCGCCACCCACTCCCGAAACCATCGCACGTTTCTTTTTCACAGAGCTAACAACCCGCATTGGCGGCAAGGTTCAGCTCGAAAAGGTGAGGGTCTTTGAGGGTGATGATCTCTGGGTCGACTATTCTGGCTAATCTCTCTACTTAAACGTGTTTCATATTGAGATCGTGCAGCGATTTCGGTGTGGGATTCTAGTATCTCCAGTGCACTCTTATCTATAGAGACATCGTGCTTTGGAGGCATCCCTTGAGTCGGAATCAAATCATTCTCTTGATTGCTCTCGTCTGTAACGTTCTCATGTTCCAAAACTGCGGCCAGCCCATCCCGACAAATCAAATCACGGTTTACGAATCCGCATCGGAAAGCGAATCGAGCGGCCAAGGTCTTGGCTTCAAAGTTCTGAGCTACGAAACAGATTCACCAGCGAATCTGCCAGCAGGAACTGACGCCGAAGACATCGCTTTGACTTGGTACTCATCGGGCCAAGTGATCGAGACCAGAACCCGACATACGACATCAGGTGACGTCGTGGATTCTGCGACATTGGCAGTCTTTGCCGTCGACCAAGCTTCGGTTCGTGACACGATTAAAAACCTTCCGGATGTTGCGACGTTCACACCTGTTGTCGGTACGGCAGTCGCGTGTGACTCGGGCAATCGTCGTTACGTGGCGCACAGACGCGACGGTTCGACCGTCGTTCTTTATGAAGAGCGTGATTGCTCAACTG
>DATLHP010000132.1:0-2195 GCA_035539835.1 Bdellovibrionales bacterium | reverse complement strand
GAACCATCACCGCCGCCTCGAATTTTCAAATCGGCTGCTCGCGCGCGAAGGCGAATTCGTTCAATACCTTTGAAGTCGATGTTTTCGATTTCGTTTCGTTCGATTGGCCGACTTGAAATCTTCGCCAAAAATCCCGAGACGACTCGCGGAAGATACCTCATCTCTGGTGCTGACTTCGCAAAGTATGCGGCCAAGCCCCAACAGATCAAAGCCATAACAAATGCCGCAGGTCCCGCTCTGAACTTCATCGCGGCTCTCCGGTCAGGTTCTCCAGGTGCCGCGAAGCGCTTGAGCGCGCAACATCCCAGAGCAAGCTTGCGAAGAAACTAGAAACGCCATCCGCTATGATCGCTATCGGGTAGGCAAAGAATATTAACCCTGCGAAAAAGAATGCCGCGCCGATTTCAAGCTCACGAGATAGGTTCAGCTTCACAACTAATGAAACCAGACCAGCGACACCCGACACGGCAAAAGCGATAGCAAGAATCCAAGTTAAAATAGGAATGACTGACAAAAGAAGACTCGAAATTGAGACCCATAAAGAACGGCCTGGGCTCGAGAATAACATGTAGTTCACATTCCGAGTGCTCAAGCGCAGGCGGCCCATCCATTTAAACGCGGGCCTTCGCGAGCGAACAACAGCGTAGGCCGCAAATGCATGCGCAAGCCTAGAGGGACTACCAAGATGGTAGGTAATCGCAAACACAGTCTGACCTTTTCGCTCTTGTGCGTCGAAATGATCAGAGATCTCAGCAATGAAGTTTTCAATCTGCTCTTCGCTAATGACCCGCGGAGCAATCCGGTCTAATTCACTTCGAAAATCTGCGATATAGGGTTCTTTCGAGGTAAACTCTTTTGACATAGACCCTAATGTTACACATTTTATTGAACAGGACCAACGAGGGAATTTTCAATGACGAAGCCATCACTCATTCTCACCGCCTCTTTATCGCTCAGCATTCTTCTCAGCGCGTGCGCAACGACACCAGCACCTCAGACGACCAACACGCCGGCCGATCGCGAGAAACGCGCGTCAGAGCTTTTTAGAATGTTTGATGAAAACGGTGACGGCTTTCTGACTCGCGACGAGATGAAACGCAGTATGGCCTACTCGGGTAACTACAACCCGAACTCCAACATCATGCTTGGCCTAGAATCGAATAAGAAGAACACCAAGACACAGTCAAAGCGTATGACTGCAACTGAAGTCAAAAAGGCGATCGACGATGCTTTCGTTAATGACGCTGATCTCGACAATCGCCTGTCTGAGCAAGAATTCAAAAAGCTTGTGGTTGAAAGAAAACCAACTGAGCCCGACCCGTTCGCAACTCTCTAAAAATTACTGAGAGTCAGAGACGATCGCACCTTTGACGCCGTGGAAGACCTGGTAACCGTTTGGCGTGCGTGAATCGAGTTGGTCGCGTGGCGCCCCAACGCTGGCATCGACGTAGTAACCGTTGAGAACTGTACGCTTACTCATTGTCGAGCCCGATACGACTTCGACCCCTTGAGTTGATTTGAAAAACGGCGGATTTTTGATGATCTGCTCTAACGGCGATTGATTGAACTCCATCTTACCGCAGGCAGTAAGAGCAAGAGTCAGGACGATCAAAGTTAGTTTTGAGATCGTTTGAGCCTGTTTCATATGACATCTCCGCTACTTACTTATCGGCTAGGCCCAGGAAAAATTGAAACTCTTCGGTCAGACAGTCTCGATTTGAGACACAGCCTTTAAGCCCTGTTCATCGAGAACACCGATGTGTTGGCGTGTATCGAAATAATCCGCCCACGGATTCTTTCTATTCTTGAGAAAACGCTCGGCAGCTTCGAGATCAAAGACATTTGAACCGTCAAGAGTCTTCAATTCCTTCCAGCTGATTGGAAGCGCCACTGAGGCTTCTTCTCGAGATCTCAGCGAATACGCTGCGATTGCAGTGGCTCCGTAGCCGTTTCGAAGATAATCGACGAAAATCTTCCCTGCGCGTTTCTGCTTCGACATCACGGCCGTGTATTTATCGGGCCACTTTTTCACCATCAAACGGGCGATCGCGTGACTGAATTCTTTGACAGTTTCATAAGGATATCGAGGCTCAATGGGAATATGTAAATGCAGACCTTTTCCTCCGGTTACTTTGATAAACGATCGAAGCCCGAGTTCATCAAGAAGGTCTTTGGTCTCAAAAGCACTATCGCGA
>DATLHP010000131.1:0-10326 GCA_035539835.1 Bdellovibrionales bacterium | reverse complement strand
GTTCTTCTCTGATGATGATGTGCTTGAGCCGAAGCTTCAGCGTCTTTTTGAACTCAAAGCTCATTCAAACCCGAATATGAGCCTTGGAGATTTGATTAACGAAATGGCCGATGAGTGTATTTCAAGATGGGACCCAGTTGAGAAAGCAAAGCGTAACCAAGCTAAAAAGAATCAAAGGCATAGTTTGAAGATTAAGCCCGAGATCCAAACGAAAACTGAAGCTGAGGCAGAAACCGGGACTCAAACCGAAACCCAGTCATCAACAATTGCCGCATCACCACCTCTACCGCCCCCAGGGAAGGTAGAAAAGGCGACTCGTTACTATCCCGCAGTTGTTCGACATGCGCTGTATATGCGTGATCAAGGGAAATGCCAGAAATGCGGATCAGGACGTGCGACCGAGATTGATCACATCGTACCGTTTGCCATGGGTGGCACTTCGGATCTTAAGAATCTTAGACTGCTTTGCAGATCGTGTAATCAGCGGCATGCGATTGAATCTTATGGCGTACGGAAGATGCAGTTGTTTTTGCGAGCGCCTGTTGCTCGATATCATTAAAAGTCTTTCTACTCGGAGGCGTTGTCGCGGTACAAGGATGGGATGGCGATTCTTTCTGAAACTAAAAGACGAATGAAGAATGGGACTGAATTCATCTTGCGTTCGGCGAAGCCGGGCGAGGGTGCCGAGGTTCTTCAGCTTGTAAAATACATCATGGCGGAGAGTGATTATTTGCTCACTGAAGCCGATGAGCTGACCTATACCGTTGAGCAAGAAGACAAGCTCTTCGCTGATTACGCTGCTCATCCAGACAAGATCGTTATCAATCCGATTGTCGATGGTCGCATCGTCGGCATGATGACGTTTGAACCAGGGGCTCGTCGTAAATCTGCACATCAAGGTGAGTTTGGAATGTCGATTCACCCGGACTTTCAGGGGCAGGGGATCGGCGCACACATGCTCACGGCATTGATTGAGTGGGCAGAGTCAAATCCGGGCCATCAAAAAGCATGGCTCTTACGACGACGTCGTCATCATGGCTCGAGAAGTTCGTAGCTACTAAGCGCCGAAACGCGAGCGATCGAGATCTCCCCAGATTTTCAAGAAGAGCGAATGAGCGGCTTTGCCGAAAGATTCTGAGAGGCGTTCGCTGAGTTTCTTTTTTCCTTGATGCGAAATGAGATAGAGATTCGCCTCTTCACGACGCGAGTAAAGATAGTCATCGCTGGTAGAAAGTTGGTCTGCCAAGCGTAATTCGAGTGCCTTTGTTCCGTACCAGTATTCACCGGTTGCGACTTGTGCGATGTCGACGACTGGGCGATTCGACTTCACGAAGTGTTTGAAGAGATCGTGCGTTTCTTCGATTTGTTCTTTGAACTTCTTCATGCCGTGATCGGTGATTTCACCCATCACGGTGACAGTGCGTTTGAATTCACCTGCGGTGACTTCACGGTAGTCGACGTCGTGCTTTTTCAAAACTTTATGAAAATTTGGAACTTGAGCGATGACGCCGATCGATCCCAAAACAGCAAAGGGCGCAGCAACGATATGATCGGCCACGCATGCCATCATGTATCCGCCGCTGGCAGCGATTTTGTCGACACAAATAGTGAGACGAATTCCCTTCATCTTCAAACGGGAGAGCTGTGATGCTGCGAGACCGTAAGAGGTGACGAGTCCGCCGCCGCTTTCAAGACGAACAACGGCTTCGTCTCCGGCTTGCGAGACGGTGAGGATCGCCGTGATCTGCTCGCGAAGATCTTGAACCGCTGTCGCACGAATATCGCCGTCGAAGTCCATGACGAAAATGCGAGGAAGTTTTGGTTCTTCTTTTTTGGCGGCTTTCTTTTCTTCCTTCTTCTCGCTCTTCAAAAGGTTTTTTAGTTCTTTTTTGTCGAGAAGCTCGCTCTGCATGAGATGACGGAAGTCATCATAACGATCATTCAGATTTTCGATATCGAGACCATGGCGGCTCTTTCGACTGCGCATCCCAGATTGGATGATGATCAAAAGTACGATGGCGATCGCTGCGACGATCATGAAGGTCTTTAGGGCGAATGAGGCGATATCGAGAGTAAATTCCATGGATCAAAGATGCCGTTTCTGACCGATCAGGTCAATTTCAGGACGTACGTCAAGCTGAGTCGAAACCACTATTTTCCGATAAGTGGGGTATGAACATCCTGCGTTTCAGCCTCTTTGCTTTACTCATCCTCGGTGGCGTCTCCGGACACACCTTCACTTTGTCGGAAGAAGAGAATCTTCAAATCGACCTGCGTGAAGCTCGTGGTCGCGCGACGGACTTCAAGGCTCATATTCAACGCTTGGAAAAGATGGAGAAAGATCGCGAGCAGCATGCCCAGGAGTCAAAGACGGCTCGTGCGGCGGTTGAAGCGCAACTAGAGCGCGATCGCCAAGCGTTCGTTCGTGAACGCAACGTCAAGGTTCCAGATGATACGATCCGTGACCGTCTTGAAAAAGAATGGGAAGCAGAGCAGGCGCGCAAAGAAAAGGTCATGGATCAAGCGCGCCTTGAATACCTGCGTAAACGAGCGGCTGTGACCCAAACCATCGAGCGCGAAGCAACGATCGACGAGAACGTCGAATATGGTCTCACGCCTTAAAAATTTGTTCGTCCGTGAAGCCAGTCATTCGCTTCAGATCTCTAAACAATCTGAAGAATGCAAATGCCGTAATTGCAAATGATGGGACTGCAATCACAACAAATCCCAACCATGTCATGCGCGCGACCTGTTGATTGAGTGCGACCGCACGCAAATCCGGTGATAGATCGGGTGCGATCGGGGCAAAGACGATGGTCGCGATAATGAAATTCAAAATCGCACTAAACAAAAAGCTTCCGCCCAGAAGAAAAGTCGCAGTACGAAGACTGCGTGTAAATTCAGGTTCCTTTCCGATCGAGGCAATGTGCTTTTCGATATTCTCTCGGTTGAGAAAGGCTTCGTTTAAAAAAATCGCGCGGCCCAGCGGCTTTCTTGTCCAAAGTGAACCGACGACGACGGCGCCGATGAGAAGCGGAAAGAAGGCTTCCTTGACGGCAAACCAAACTCCTTCGACACCTGCTGCTGCGAGTCCTCCTGTGCCGAGAACATTGAGCAGACCCAGTGCCGGAAGCACGCCGACTTTCTTCTGTTGAACAAATTCGCGAATGGCGCCGGCAATTGGAAACAGAAGCGCGACGAAGAGAATTCCCCAGGCGCCTAGTTTGTGTGCAAGTTCGGGTGCGCGTTCGGGAACCTGATTCAATACAGCGACGGGGATAACAATGTTTAAGAAGATCCCGACGAAAGGGGATGGGCGCGGCGTTGGGTTCGAAGCAGGGGTGGTCACGTTGTCATTTCTCCGTCCAGCCTAAGGTCTGGCGTTTTGGAAACTGTGATTTGTCTCGCTTTCATCAGCAAGCTAAACTCTAAATGGTTTGGCAACAATTTCCGATAGTTACTTTAAAGCGAGAGCATCTTGGCGAAACTATCAGGGCTAGAGCTGGCATTCGTACTGCTGGTGATATTCCAATTGAAGCACTTCATTGCAGATTTCCCGCTGCAGTTTCCGTATATGCTTCGCAAGTTCCGTCCAGGATGGGATTTCTTACTTCCACTTGCAACTCATTGTCTTGTTCACGGTGTTCTTACGCTCGTCATTTGTTTGATCTTCGCACCGTCGCTGTGGTGGCTTGCTGTCGTCGACTTTGCAATTCACTTCGTGATGGATCGTCTGAAATCGGGGCCTCGTTATCTTGGTCGCTTCAGCAATTCTGCGAAACCTGCTTATTGGATTTCGTTTGGCTTCGACCAAATGGTCCACCATCTCACTCATATCTATATCGTTTGGGTCATCGTTCAGCACGCGATGTGAAACCTGCCGCAGGCAAAAAAAAGGGAGCAAAAAAATTTTGCTCCCTTTCCGAAGGTCGTGCGGTCACTTTCCTTCGCAGCTGCGTGCCGCACAACATACGCATGTCGCCGTCTGCAGGCCAAACAAGGCTCGGTGTAGAAACGGTTAAGGCCAGAGATCAATTGCGGTCATAGGCCTCATTCTGCGAGTTTCCGGCTCGAAAAAGCGGTGACGGATCGCAGTGATTGAACTGTCCTCAAACGCAAATAATGAGTGAGAACTCGACAACTTCGAGTGACTTCTCGATTTGAGACACGTCTCTAGTGCCATCGAGCGTTTCTGTTTACATCACGTTATAGTTAAACAGGCGCTACCCTTCAGCGATTTTCATTTTGCGACACCACGCGCCGATAAGTCATTCGGTGAAAAAACATATGCTCGCATCAAAATACAAGTCGACTCTGCTCTTGGCTTTGTTCGCGTCGGTTAACTTAATTCTGTTTCAGAACTGTGGATCGTTTAAATCGGTCCCACGTGCGGCGACAGATCTGAGTTCCATCGGCGGTGACTCCGTAATGGTCGAGCGATTTGCGAAAGCGCAAGACGCTTTGAACCGCAACTGCGTGAGCTGTCACTCAGCAGGGAAGACCGCTGGCCATATTCCACTCGATTTTTCTTCAGAAGCTCAATTCGCGAGTGCCGGCCTTCTCGTTCCTGGTGATGTGAACAACTCGAAGATCATTTACCGCATGTCACTCTATGGCGGAAAGAACGGTCGCCAATCCGACATGCCACCGGGTGGATCGATCTCGCAAGCGGATTACGATGCGATCTTCAATTGGGTTTCGCTTTTTGGTGTTCCTGAACAACCTCCTGTCGCAAGCGGAGCGCAGTTTGTCTGCAAAACGGGAAGCGATATTCCAACATCGGAGTTGAAGCGTCTTCAAAAGAACGAACTTCGCAACACATTCGCCGATCTCTTAGCGAGTCAGGCGACCGCGGATCGTAATGCCATTCTTGCTGAGTTGGATGCGTTACTTCTGGTACTCCCGACGGATTCGGCAAAGCCGTTCAACCGTTTGGCCAATGGCATTTCGCCCGAACACATCGCGGCCCAGTACGATATCGCAAACAAGTTCGGTGAAACGATCGTCGCGTCGACGGCGCGCATGACTGCCTTTGGTGGATCTTGTTTCGCGGTGGCGAGTCCGACGAAGGCTTGCGTCGATACACTCATCGATAGTTTCGGCTTGAAGGCTTTCCGTCGTCCGCTGACGGCGACTGAAAAAACGACGTTCTATACGTTCTATACGAGCCGTGGCGCGACCGGAAAACAAGATTTGATCGGACTCTTTCTTTTGTCGCCAGAGTTCCTTTACCATCTTGAGAACCAAGGCACTGAAGTCGCTGGTCGCGAAGATCTCGTTCGGTTGAGTGGGTATGAAGTCGCATCAAAGATTTCATATCACTATTGGCAATCGATGCCGAACACCGAGCTCTTCAATGCCGCTCGCGACGGAAAACTGAATACGGCCGATGGAATTCGCGAAGTCATCGATTCGGTGATTTTTGGAACTCAAAAGGCTCGAACGCAATCGGTGATCCTTGCCTATTTCAATGAGTGGTTGAAGATCGAGTCGCTCTCGGCGCTCACGAATATGGCGGCAGACTTCAAAGCATTCACTGCTGGCGAGAATGTTGGCGTCGCAGGCTATAACCACAGAACAGACATGATCAATGAGGTCTACGATCTCATTAACTATCAAGTCTGGGATTCAACAGGTTCGTTCAACGATCTTTTGACGTCAGACATCTCGTTTGCAAAGACCGACGCCCTCGCACATGTTTACGGCGTTTCGAAATACGTACCGGGAGGCCAGTTGGTTCGTTTCCCTGCGGGCGAACGCTCTGGAATTCTCACGCGTGCGGCGTTGCTCGTCACGGGTGGAGTTGAATCAAATCCGATTATCCGAGGCGTTACAGTCTCTAGGGATATTCTCTGTAATCCGCTTCCAGCGCCGACTGGCGATTTGATCGCAATGCGGCCAACGGAGCCACCGGCTGGAACGATGACCACGCGTGATCGCGTTCACAATATGACCTCAGCTTCGGCTTGCGTTAGCTGTCATAGCGTCATCAACCCAATCGGATTTGCATTCGAAGCGTATGATGCTTTCGGTAGAACTCGCAAAACGAACCGGCAGGATATCTACGATTCAAACGGAAACGTCATTGCAAGCCTCCCTGTCACCGGAGAAGGCAATGTCGTTCTGGCGCCAGGGATGACAGTCCACATTGATGATGCTGTCGATATGAGTGCTCAGATGGCGAAATCGGGCAAAGCTCAAGCATGTTTCACAAGACAGTACTATCGCTTCGCATTCCGTAAACAAGAGAAGGACGCCGACGATGGCTGTGGCCTTCAAGCGATGTACACGAGCCTCGACAAGAACGGAATGCGAGAAATGTTCAAGGAAGTTGCCGTACAACCTTCATTCTTACTGCGTAGGATAGAAAAATGAGCATCAAGTACAATCCCATGAGCCGAAGAATGTTTTTGCAAGGCATGGGCTTTGCCGGAAGCACCTTTGCTTTCGGAATTCCTCTGCTTCCGTCTCTCTTGCCGAGCAAGGCTCAAGCGCAGGCAATGATCGTCCCTCCGCGTTTCGTTGCTCTGAGTTCTGAGAACGGTGCAATTCTGGAACAGGATTGGTTTCCAAGCGGCCTTCCGACGACAAACAGAACGTTGATGTTCCCTCAGGCGGGAAGTGGTTATTACATTTCACCGACGCACTACGCACACTGGAAACCTGTTAACTACACGGCGAGCGGGATTTCGAACATTTTTGATTCGAAGTTCAATCAATTCGCTACGCGAATGAATTTCTTGCGAGGCTTGGATTACGCGTTTAGTGATACCGGAAACCACAATGGCGCGCCTCTTTTGGGCAACATCCGACATGCCACTGGTAACCTCAATTTCTTAGGAGAATTTCCAACGATCGATCAGATCATGGCTTACACGAAGGGTTTTTATCCGAATGATGGAGTCGGTTACGTTCGCTCCCTGCGAATCGCCCCGTATTCTGCGAACGGTAAAGACGCTTCCGAGGGAATGTCTTGGAACTGGGAAAACCCGGTTCAGCGGACGGGCAACGTCGTTGCCGTTCCATCCATGTTCAACCCACAGGCTGTGTTTACAACGCTGTTTGGAAACCTAGTTCCTGCAGATCCAGGTAAGCCGACATCCACTCCTTACGTTGACGCAGTCATGGCTGGCTTCAAACGCGTTCGCGATGGTCGAGCGATTTCGAGCGATGATCGTCAGCGTCTGCAAATGCACATGGATTTGTTCTCTGATCTCGAAAAGAATCTCACGACATTGCCTCCGGTCACCGATGCTCAGTGTTCGTCTCCGACATCGCCTGTATCGATGAGCGGCGTCAGACTCTCAATGTCGGACGCTGACATTAAAAAAGTCTATTCAGCAATGAACGACATGATCGTTCTCGGTTTTAAATGTCAGAGAACTCGTGTCGCGACTGTGTATTCGACTCTGATTCCAGGCTTCAACGGAAACGGTGGAAGTGACTTTGCGGCGAGCCTCTGGCACTGGGCTTCTCACCAAGTCAATCAGACGGTGGTTCCGGTGGAAGATCGCGCGAAAGGCGAAGGTTGGATCCGCGACATCAACAAGTGGCTTGCTGACAACATGCTTTATGACCTCGTCAAAAAAATGGACTCAATCACTGAGGTCAATGGAAAGACGATGCTCGATAACAGCCTCGTTCAGTATTCGGGTGCTTCGATGAACGAAGCCCATACGACTTACGATATGCCAGTCCTTACGTTCGGCGGTGCTGGTGGAGCGCTGAAAACCGGTATGTATTGCGACTATAGAAACCGCGATTTGAAGACGGGATATTTCTACGGAATCCTCTTCAACCAGTGGTTGGTAACAGCGATGCAGTCAGTCGGTTTGACGCCAACCGATTACAATTTGGCGAAACTTGGATTGACGTTTGGTCGTTACGACGAAAATACGACGAGCTACGGAGAGCACTATCAGCAGACGGACGTTCCGCATCTCTTGGTAAAGACGCAATATCGTTATCAAGGGCCGAGAGCAGCTGCAGGCAACAAACTTCCGTTCATCACATAAAGCCGCGGATTTCTAATAGTCCGCGGTCTTTGAATCAACGACAGAAGTGTCGACTCTTTAGACGATTTCATCGCCTCGAATGCGATTTTACGACCGAATTACGCGGGAATAGGTTTTGTATGACACTCGCGCGATGCAGTCTCGTGTTGTTGTTCCTTTAATTCTGGCGACCTTCATTCTCAGTTCCGCGATCGCGGGTGAAGGCTCTCAAGCGACAAAATCGTCGTGTGCTCGCGTTCTTGGCCGGCAAGGGACAATAGCGTCTTTGGCAGCGCCGGTGATTCCGGCAATACCTGAGTCGAATGCCGATGCATCGATTCGAGCTTTTGAAGCTAGTAAAAATCTATCGCAGAAAATGCGCGATAACGCTCCAGACTTTTGGAGCTATGTAGCCCGTCGTGGGAGCGCGTATTACTCACCAAAAATCCTTTCTTATCATGGATGGATTCTCGGCGATCTTCATCCTGGAAATTTCATCTATGGTCCTCTCAACGGAACGATGAGCTTTTTTGTTGCGGATATCAAAGACGCTGGCCAAGGCCCGCTGATCGCAGACTTTCAACGCCTGGTAACGACGACGTACGCTGTTAACAAAAAGAAGACGCCGATCAGTCAAACTGTCGACTTGATGTTTGATGCTTATCTCAAGGGTGTGCGTGGACAAGAGCTCGCTATGCCTCGCAAGATGACCAAGATCTTCAAGACTGATGCTGGCGAATATGCGCAGATGCAATCAGAGTATATCCTTAAACAAATCGAAGGCGAGCGGTTCCGAATGAAGCCCGGTATGGTCGAGCGTGTTTCATGGGAGAAAACGGAGCCTATGCGATACAAAAAACTTCGCGCCTCTCTCTCGAAGGCCGTAACGTCAGCTTATCCTGGTGCTGCGGTTCTCGATATCGCGTCTCGACCACGCGAACGTGGCGGATCGAAAGAGCTCGTTCGCTACTGGGCTTTGATCAAACAAAAGACTGAACTATCGATTATCGAATTTAAGGAAATCGGCGCGCCGGCCGTTGCGGCTTATCAAAAGCAGACTGATACAGTTCCGCGATACGATGCGATTCGTAAAATCTATTGGCCATTGGATGATCAGAGTTATCGAGTTGTCGACGTTGATGGAAAAGAGTTTTGGATGCGTCCAAAGAAGACGGATGTTTTCCGTGTTCCTTATAAGCTTGAAGATGAAAAAGACGTTCAGAACCTTCTCGATATCGCTACTTGGGAAGCTTTCGACTATGGTAAGAAACACGCGCTTCAAACCAAGGGACTCGGCTATGCAGAGGTCCTTGAACTCAATAAAGAGAGCATCAAGCAAAGCCTTTCGACTTTCACCACAGATTATGCAGACCACATTAAAGCGGGCGTTCGTGAAGCAAGAGGTCTGCAATGAGGTTTTTTGTTGCTGCCTTCTTTTTGCTCGCGACCATTTCCGCTCACGCTAATGAACCGGCGTGTGTTGCGACGATCATGAGTTCAGCGAAGCAGGCGCAAGAACTAGTCATTGAAGAGGCAAAGTCGAGTGAACCAAAGCCGGTTCCACAAGTCTTTGATTCTCAGACTCAGCTCTTTGGTTACCGTATCGACGTCGACAATAGCGCAGAAAAAGTGACATCACGAAGAGATGCTGAATTCAAGCCTGCAACAATGCGATTGCTCAACATGCTTTCGAATACGCTCTTTCAAGACATTGGGCGGAAGCTCACTCGAGAAAAAGGAGAAATGCGGCTCGCTGAAATTCTCGATGACGGCAGTACGATGGAATTCATTTTCGAGGGCGACAAGCGCAGTGGCGATTCTATATTTCGTCTGCAAAAAATTGTTCTCGTAAAGCCAAATGGCGCCGACGTCACTCTTGACGGTGCGCCCGTGGACGATAGCGGAAAGTCCCTTGCACGCACGGCACATGTGATTTCGATGCGAAGCATGGCTCGAGGTGTGGAGCTCAAGCCGGTCGCTGCATCTGCATTCAAAGATTTGGTTGCCTCAGATGTGTCCCTGGCACCTCTCTATAAAAATGACGTCGATGATTCGGGGAATCTTCTTTCATTCATTGAGAACGCAGCTTCTCGCATGCACGAGAGTGATCGCGCTCAGGTTGAAGATCTCAAGAAGAAAATCAAAACGGTCAAAGTCCCATTGACGATTCGAGGACCGGTTCTCGATGAGCTTTTGAAGTGGGGCGATCGTCTGAGCGTGTTGAATCGATCTGAATTTCAAACCGCTTTGCAAACAGGAAAATTAACGGCTCTTGCAATGAAGGCAAGACAGCGGTCGATGGGCGAATTCATGATGAACATCGTTCGTAAAC
>DATLHP010000130.1:0-3144 GCA_035539835.1 Bdellovibrionales bacterium | reverse complement strand
ACGAAAAATATCCGGAATTCCTTCAAGAAGTGAAGGATTGCAAAGTCTTAAAGACCGAAGGAAACCGCAAACTCGTCGAGTTCAAAGTTTCGGTGATCAAGTCGTTCAGCTATCAGCTTTGGCTCACTGACACTGAGCCTGATTCGATCACATGGACGTTCGCTGGGGGCGACATTTTCAAAACCCAGAGTGGTTCATGGAAGCTCGAAGATCAGGCAGGTAAAACCAAGGCCTTGTACTCGGTCGAAGCAACCTTTGGCATTTTTGTTCCTGGTCCGATCGCGAAAACGCTCTTGAGCGTGAATTTGCCTGCGATGATGAGCTCGTATCATAAACGCGTAAAAGATCTCTACGGAAAGTGATCCATGGCTGACGATAAGAAAAACGACAAGCGAGATGAAGGCGAAGAGTTTCCGTTCAAACGTGATAACGAGCCTGGAATGTCGGATACGATTCGCAAACTCGTGACGACAGGAATTTCTGCGGCCTTCATGACCGAAGAGAGTATTCGCAGCTTCGTTTCTGAAATGCGTCTGCCGAAAGAATCTCTCAATTTGCTGCTAACGGGCGCTTCGAAGTCCAAAGACGAGCTCATGAATCGCGTGAGCAAAGAAGTGATCGGGATCATCTCTAAAATCGACTTCGTTAAAGAAGCTTCGCGCTTCGTCGAAGAGCATAAGTTCAAAATCACTGCCGAAGTCGAAGTGATGAAGAAAGATTCAAACGATAAAGCTTAGTTCGTGCTCTGCGGAGCTTTGGCGGTTTCCGTCGGTGCAGGCGGCGTGGTTACGCCAGACTGGGTGCCGCCTGGATCCGTGGGTGCTGCTGTTGTGATGATTTGGGTCGGCGGTTTAATCGCTGGTTCTTTCAAATCGTCGGCAGCCTCTTCTTTTGATGTCGTCGATGCCGTTTCGCTCTGAGCGCCGTTCGTGTAGTTGCGGCTTGCAAGGAAATCAGCCGGGGTTTTTGGATTCAATACACTCGAGTAGTCGAGGTAGCCTTCGACGACATCGAGAATGTCTTCGCGTGGCTCCGGAACTTCACGTACGCAAATCGAAAGATAAGTCAGTGTTTTCCAAAGTCGTCCGTCGCGTCCATCCGAGAGGTCTTTGTTGGCCATTTCAAGAAACTGTTGTTCAAGGAAAGATTTGAACGGTTGAGTCGAATACTTCGTGTCGACCATGAAGATCATGCGATCGATGATTTCACGACGAGCCGTTGCCTCTTCTTTTTTCTTACTGAGGTCGAGAATCTGTGCGGTCATTTGATTCGCTCGCTGATCGGCGATCGGAAGTGATTCGCCACCCAGCCCGACGGTCGTCGACTCTTGAAGGCGCTTTCGAATTGCAGCTTCTAGAGACTGCGTTTCACTGAGTTGCTTTTCTTTGAGTTTCTTAAGGCGGTCGATGACCGTTCGCTTATCGACAGTTTGTTGATTCGTGCTTGCGGCTGATCGGAGGATCGAAGACTGAGTAGAGCCGACGGTCGCAGCCAGCGACACGCTTGAAACACTCGAAATGAGTAGAACCCCGACGAGGATTCTCATGTTGCACTCCTCTAAACCACGGCGATGGTAACGGTCTCTCTGGTGTGAGTCTTTGTCAGTCGAACACAATCGCCAATATCGCTACGTCTATTCTGAGCAAAAGCTGAGCCAGGCTCAGAGCCTGTGTCGCGTTATAAGATGCTGAAAATACTGGATAATTTATGTGCTCAATACTTCAGCATGTTAGCGGTTTCGACACCACTCACGAAAATGAGCAAGGCCGGCGCGGGTCATGTTTTTAGGTTTGCCCATAGAGGAAACCTTCGCAAAGATCGAATCCGAACAGGGGGAACTATGCGTTTGATACTTTTGCTCTGCATGACATTGGGTTTCGAGTTCGCTTACGCGCTTCCAACTGCGGAAGTTCGTTGCGAGAAACAAGACTGCTTAAAGTACGGATGGAGCACTCGCATTCCGCGCCAGGCACGCAGCACGTTCACTGAGTGTATTGATCTCGATTGTGCAAAGAACGGTTGGAGAACGCATGATCGCGGAGCAGTTCTTGATGTGTTCTGTATCGGTGAAGGCTGTTTCGTCGATGGATGGCGTGAAATCGCATCTGTCGGTGGATATTCAAATCTTTACGAGTGCAATAGCGACGTCGATTCGGAAGACGCAGCTCCGGATTGTATGAAATACGGATGGACCGGGCGTGGACCAGCATCAAGAGAGCGCACAGAGTGCTTGGGTGACGGTTGCAAAACGAATGGATGGGTAACGCGTCTTCCTTATGGACGCCAAGCGCGTTCGATCTGTCGAGTGGGATATGATGAAAAGAAAAAGCAAAACATCAGTGACTGCTTCCGTTTCGGATGGGATCAGTTCGACTAAGCTCGCTCGGCTTGAGTTTCGTGTTTTCCGGCGCTTCAAAGAGCAATTGGCCGGAAAACACCTGCTTGTTGCATGCTCTGGCGGGCGTGATTCCGTTGCGCTCGTCGAAATTCTCTCGCGTCTTCAAAGCCGATGCGGCTTCACATTCGCTATTGCCTACGTCAATCACGGTTTTTCTTCGGATCTGAAAGTTTCACGTTATCGCCAGAAAGCGGCCCGTTTTGTCCAGCGATTGGCGAAGGCTCATGCCGTCGATTTCGTATTGCTGGCGAAGGACTCAAAAACGGAATTGAAGTCCGAAGCAGAAATGCGTGAATTTCGTCACAGGCTCCTGCGTCAGGCGCAA
Source organism: Bdellovibrionales bacterium (assembly GCA_035539835.1). Classification (GTDB taxonomy): domain Bacteria; phylum Bdellovibrionota; class Bdellovibrionia; order Bdellovibrionales; family JAMPXM01; genus DATLHP01. The sequence goes on along the minus strand of DATLHP010000130.1, from coordinate 421 downwards.
CGCCATCTGCGCTGTACACATGTTGTCTTTGCGCACCATGCAGATGATTTGTTTGAAACGAGATTGTTGCGATTGATTCGAGGCACCGGAGCTTTCGGTCTGCGCGCGATGCAAGATATCGAAGATGATTTGATGCGCCCTCTTCTTCACGAATCAGCCAATGAAATTCAAGAATATGTGAACTCGCTCGGAATCAGGTTTTTGAATGACCCTTCGAATCGCGACACGCGCTATTTGCGAAACTGGCTTCGTCACAAATGGCTTTCACAACTCGAGGCTCGCCAGCCGGGTGGAGTGCAGGCTCTGAAGCGCAGCCTCGAAATGATTGCTTCTGACGTCGTCGACACTTCGGCAACGACCGAGAATGATAAAAAAGCTTCGACTTTCGATCGCATTCGGTTTGAAAGTTCTAGTCTTGCTG
>DATLHP010000129.1:0-18441 GCA_035539835.1 Bdellovibrionales bacterium | reverse complement strand
CTGCTTAACTCGCATAACTTCTGCGAGCATCTCGTCGGTGATTTTTAGATCACCCAGAAAATAAATTTCGAAGAACGCACGAATCTCAGTCGCCTTGTATGAATTGGCGTCTTGACCCTGAGTCTGAGTTAGAAACGAATTGATCGCGTTACCAAAACAGCTCCAAGCCTTGTCGACTTCTTTCGCATTCGATTTCGATTTGAAATAGTCAGCAACGGTGTCGAGTGCTTTCGCCAAACATTTCGTGTCGGCGCTTCCGACGTGCATTGGTCGATTGGTATCTGGGGAGTCCTGCGTCGCAATTCCGCAACCCGCCGAACTCACAACTGTGAGGATCGCCAAACCAATGAAGCGCACTCGCTTCAGGATTTGGTTAGAGTTTGAGTTCGAAAAAACCTTACGGCCGACTTTCATTGACCCTCTGCAATTCAATAGTAGTACAGGGCTTTTCGGATTGTTAGCCTCACCCTGAGGGCCGGAAAAAGTAGAGTCCAGTCGGGCTCGATCAGACCGAGGACGAGTGCGTCTCGATTCAGATCGATAAGCTCGAATTGCAACCACTTTACCGGCGCGCTATCGTCGATGCGAATGCAACCCAACCCTAAGGGCCAGGCTCTTTTTGTTCGTCTCGATCGCATCGGCGACCTCGTTTTGACCCTTCCGGTCGACCAACGACTCGGCTATCAAACCGTGCATTGGTGGATTCCACAGGGGCTGTCGTTTGTCACGAAGAGTGCGCTACCTATCCGAAACGCGACTGAAATTCCAAAATCTATCAAACCCACGCGATTTCTATCGCTTCTCAAGGAAGTTCGCAGCCGGAAATACAGCACAGCTGTCGTTTTCCACGCCCCTTGGTGGGTTGGCTTGCTTCTCTGGTTGGCGGGCATTCCTGTCCGAGTTGGCGTTAGAAGCCAATGGCATTCATTTCTGTTCTTCAACCGCGGTGTCCGCCAAAAACGCAGTCGCGCCGAGTATTCGGAACTCGAGTACAACTACCGATTAGTTGAGGAAGGACTAGGACTTACCAGCGGATCGGTGCCACGAGATTCCTTGAAACTCAAAGCCGGTACTGCAGCATTAGAGAAGTTCGGTCTGCTCAAAGGTGGCTACACGGTCATCCACCCGGGAATGTCGGGGTCGGCATTAAACTGGCCAACAGAGCGTTACGAAGAAATGATTCGCAAGTGCCTGGCGATCGAACCGGTGGTCATTACCGGAACTGCCAGCGACGAGAAGTTTCTGGCGCCATTGCGTGAGCGACTTTCCAACGAAGTCGGTCTTCACTGGCTTGATCGCAAATTAAGTGGAACTGAGCTCTTAGAAATTCTCGGCAACGCGAGCGGCATCGTTGCGCCTAGCACTGGCGTTCTTCATCTGGCAGCCTCAACGGGCCGCCCAACTATTGGAATTTACAGCCCTGTTCGCGTACAAAAGGCTAAAAGATGGGGACCACAAGGCGAACGTGTCAGCTCGATCGAGCCTGAGGTCAACTGTCCCGGCGAACTTTCATGTCTCCAAGAAAGCTGCCCGAACTTCGGTTGCATGGGTCGCATTTCTGTCGATGCAGCCCTCGAAAAACTTCGAAATATTTGACGCTGCGCACGACAAAAAACAACCCGGTACCTTTTAGGACAGGTAGCAGGTGTTGATGGCTGCGTAGGCTTGGTCGGCGAGTTCGTGGCGGGTTGAGGTTTTTGTGACTTTGATTGGCTCGAGGAAGTGAAGTTCGACTTTTAGGCTCTTTAACTTCGCTACACCCATGAAATGCGGGCCGAAGTACATGTCGCCGTACCAGCAAACTTTGTCTGCGTTTTCTGGTGAGAACGGTTCGCCGTCGATTTCGACGTATTTGATGCACACGGGTTGAATATCTTTTTCGGCATCGACCGCTGCCATCATCAAAGATTTTTTGAATGGCAATACTTGGCGACCATCGCCGCTCGTACCTTCTGGATAGAGCATCACGTTTACACCTTGTTTCAGTGCATCGCTGATCGTTCCAACATCACGACCAATCTGGCTGCGATTGCGACGTTCGACAAAAATACATCCAGCAAGTTTCGTGATCTGTCCGAGAAGTGGCATCTGACCCATGTCGACAGATGTGATGAAGAGCGCTGGGTGCTGACTCGAGAGACATAGAATATCGAGGTACGAAACATGGTTTCCAACCATGAGGAAGTTTCCTTCCTTCATTCTCTTTTCATCGAAACCAATGACCTTCACATCGATGCCGAGAATTCGAATCGCATCCTTTGTCGCTTCATTCACGATTTTCATGAGTTTGCGACGAAGCTCCACTTCATTGCGTGTTCGCAACGCTTCGATTGAAGTCGTCGCGAAATATCGAAGGGCTCTCGCGATGATGAGACTCGAGTTGTTCACACCACGAAATTTCTCTTCGAGTTGTCGTGTGATCATATTTTGAATTTTTCCTTAAACGACGCGTGCATCTCGTCCATCTTTACGACCGTCAAGAAATCGATACAGCGAAACTCTCTATCGAGAGCAGGCTCGCCAGCGATCTTCGCGCCCATTGAAAGATATGATCGGAAGAGTGCCGGTATCAAAGGTTCAACATCTGAAACATCATACTGAAAAGGATTCGCCTCAAGATATTCGAGAACCGTCGAGAGAGACTTCACCTTGAACTTCTTCGTCGGCGACACTCCCCACTCGTTCGTAAGTACGTTGAGATCCGTCAGATATTTCGTCACGCGACCGATCTCAAGTGGATCCATCGTCTTGATACTTCCGCATCCGAAGAGAATCTTTGTTTCAGTGCGCTGAATATACTCGGCGATTCCGCGCCACAGGAGATTGATAATGATTCCGTTGCGATGTTCTTTGTCGATGCATGCGCGACCGAGCTCGAGCTTGTTTCCTGGCATATCGAGCAAGCGACTCATTTGAAATTCGCCCGCCGAATAAAATGTATTTGTGAAGAGACTTGAGTTCAGGCGATACGTGCCGACAACTTTTCCAGATCGTTTGTCACGAATGACGAGGTGGTCGCACGCGATATCAAGACTGTCGACGTCGACACCCGTCACACGTTTTTTCGCCATGTACTCACGATGAAACACGTCGTAACGAAGCTTCAAACATTCTTCGAGTTCGGCGCCGTTCTCTGCGGTTTTCACCACATAGCGACTGCGATCGATCACGAACGAAACATTCGGTCGAAAATGACGAATATTGTATTGCTGAAGTTTTCTTTCGGAATCGAATTTCTCGAACGCCGACTTCATCGAACCGATCGTTTTTAAAACCAGTGCCGCTCGTGGATTCGCAAGCATTCGCTATTCCCCTGTGTATGGAATGTTTAAGTTCTCGCACACAATTGAAGGGTATTAGAAGTGGAGAGTGACCGGTCGTCAGGTTTCTGTTTGAATCCCGCTTATCTCCCCGAAAATACGGAAATTTTTTCGTTTGGTTAAGACTGATCTATAGATCGGTAAAAGCCGTTACGAACTGCGTCCCCGTATCCTCGGTCACCGCGATATCGTCTAGGGTTCCGTACGCGTCGCCCGGCGTGGCGCTATCTTCACCTGCATAGTTGTTATCAAGATCGACGATGACACAGGTCGAATAGGTGCCATCTGGAATGTCGTCGGTCCGAGCGCTGGTCGCAGTATCAATCCAGTTCGAGAGAAAGCCCGAGCACCCGACACCAGCAGCGCAATTCATGTTTAAAGAAGTCGAGCGAAGAGCGCCAAAGCCAGGCGCATCACAGCCGCTCGCCGTAATAAAAGCGATGATCTTTAAGGTCGAATTGGCGGCCATGCAGCCAGCCGTCGTACAATCGATGCGAATTTTCGGAATGGAAACCAAATCACCAGAGCCCGCCGATTCGCCAGCAGCACAACCAGCAAGAGTGGCAACGAAAGTGCTCAACAGCACGAGTAAAAAACGATTTCTCATGCCCAAGAGTAAAAACGAAAAGAGGCTCTGTTGCAACAGAGCCTCTCGCAAGTTTGGACCTCAGTGTTTCTAGAATAGATACGCTACGCCCAAGTGCAACGCAGTCGCTGTCGTGGTGTGTTGGCCGGTGCGAATATCGCCCGTTGCCTCGCCTGCCGCCGCACCATTTCCATCGCCTTGAGTGCGCGTGTACTCAAGAGCGCCGTTCATTTCGAGATTTTGCCCGTTGCCAAAATCGATCGCGTAACCGGTACCAGCAGTGAGTGTGTGAGCAGGACCAGGAGCAGTGAACGAAGCTCGAGCGAAATCCGAGTTCGTTACTTGGCTCGTCCATCCATAACCGAATCGAATCGGAAGCATGAAGCCAGCGTACTCAGCCGCAAGACGGATATTATGTTGGTCTTTCCAATCTTGAATCAGCTCAGGATCTACTAAAGGAAAGCCACCCGCCGTCGTCTCTGTATCAACCGAGATCTTATCGACCTTCGAATACTGCGTCCATGCATACTCCGCGAGCCCCTTCCAGAACTCACCGAACATTTGCTGAACACCCAACGTCGCTTGTTGTGGGAATGTTGTCGACGCTGTTGCATCGGCACCAGAAACGATTCCATCTGCACCCGGCGTAAAGACATCGCCACTGATCCGACCAGAAGCAGAGAGATCGACTTCTGAACGATAGTTGAAACCGAGTTTTGTTGCTTCACTGACATCCCACTGAGCACCAAAGCGGAAACCTGACGAGTTCGAGTCCTTCAAATCAGTCAACTTGGCGTTGATGAGAGCAAGACCACCCGCCGCACGCTGTACGAACGCAAAATCGGCTTCTGCAATCACCATTCGGTAAGCGGCGCCGATGCGCAAGCCCGGCATGATCTGATAAGCCGCACCGAGAGACGCTTCTGTAATCGTCAAATCGGTTTTTACATCAGCATCATTACCGAACGCACCGAATTCGATGTTGTCATAAACCGCTTTTGATCCGCCTGAGACAAAGTAGCCGACACCAAATCCGAATTTGTCGTTGATCGAATTTCCGTACATCAAACCAAATGGCGTGGTGACCTGCGGCTCTGATTTCACTTCTGCATTCGCGTTATTGATAGGACCTTGGAATTGCGAGCGCGTCGGAGAAATATCGAAGCTGATATCTTGGCCCGACTCACTCTTTACCAAGCCAGCAGGGTTGAAATAAAGCGACTGTGAACCTGAAATCCACGGAGTCGCGATCCCGGCAAAAGCTCCTGAATGTCCACCAAACATGATTGATTTCTCGTATCCTGCCGCAAATGCCTGTTGCGCGGAGACCAATGTGAAAACGGTCACTGCCGTTAGACGAAATATCTTGAGCATAGCCCCCTCCTAATCGTCGTAATTTGCATCAACGGTAGCCCCGACTTAGGTTTGATGTTCATGATCAGATGTGTTGTTTGTAAGTAGTTGAGGAGAAACTACGAAACAGAGCGACAATTCGGCGAGCACTTCTGTCGCAGTAAGATTGGACCGATAGGTAGTACCGATGAAGAAAAACAGCCTGTCTCAAATTGTTCTCGGCCTCACTGTCGTTTTGGCACTGACACAAACTCGCTCGGCTCTCGCATGCAGCGCCTTCAGCTTCAGTGAAAATGGCCACACCTATGTCGGAAAGAATTTCGACTGGATTCCTTTGCACGATCACGGCGCCCTCTTCGTCAATAAACGTGGCGTTTCAAAAAAAGCGCAAACACTGCGTACGAAGAATGCCGTCGAATGGACTTCGAAATTCGGTAGCGTCACGTTCAGCCAAATCGGAATTGAATTTCCCGTGAGTGGAATGAACGAGGCCGGACTCTCTGCCGATATTTTGCAAATGCCAGAGACAGTCTACGTTCCAGAAACAGACTCGAGACCTGCGTTGAATGAATCGCAGTGGCTGCAATACCAACTCGATAATTATCAGTCATTGAGTGAAGTTATCGAGAATCTCGAAAAAATCCGAGTCGAACAAGCTTTCATCGGAGTCCACTATTTCATCTGTGACAAAACAAACGCGTGTGGCGTTTTCGAGTTCATGAACGGCAAGTACGTCATGCACACGGGCTCAACATTTGAACCTCGCGTTCTGACAAACAACTTTTATGAAGAATCGATCTCGACCCTCAAAGGCGGTCCGCTTTCTAAAACTGTTATTGAAGGTTCGAAGACTGCCAAGGCGCAGATGTCGCCAGTGGTGGCATTTTTCGCGAACACCGCCCGCTCGATTGCTCGCTTCGAAATCGCCGCCAAAGAGCTTGGAAAATGGAAGAGCGGCGGCGAGAAACCAGAGGCGTTCGCCTTTGATATTTTGGGCAAAGTCGAGGTAGCGCGTCTGTTGAGAACTCAGTGGAGTATGTTCTACGACCTGAATGCGCGCGAAGTAACCTTCCGAACGAAAACAAATTCGTCGTTCAAAAAGCTGTCATTTGAAGGCATCGACTTTTCATGCGCAACGCCAGCCATGATGATGCCGGTTCAACAAGCCGAAGGAGGCGACATCAAGGCTCGTCTCAAGCCGTTCTCAGTAGAAGAGAACAAAAAGCTCGTCGAAGAGAACTGGATGATCGTGTCATCTGATCTTCGCAAGGCCGCTGTCGAGTATCCAGAGAAGTACACACGTTGCGTCCGACCTTGATGACTTGAGCTCTCGAGAGTAACTAAGAGTTACCTCGGAGGATCATGTGAAACGGGTCATCGTCGTTGGCGGCGGGTTTGGCGGACTCAACGCCGCAAAAGCGCTCGGCTCTAAGCCTGGCATCGAAGTCTTGTTGCTAGATCGACAAAATCACCACCTGTTTCAACCTTTGCTTTATCAGGTCGCGATGGCGGGCCTTGACCCTGGCGATATCGCGACACCCATCCGAACGCTTCTATCGAAACATCAAAATGTCAGTGTGTTGATGACCGATGTACAAAAAGTCGATCTCACGAATCGAACGGTACAAACCGATTTCGCAAGCTTCGACTACGACTACTTGATTCTCGCTTGCGGCGCCCAACACAGTTACTTTGGTCACGACGATTGGGAGCCGTTTGCGCCCGGTTTAAAATCCCTTGAACAAGCTGTCGAAATCAGACGACGCGTTCTCACGGCCTTCGAACTTGCCGAGCGTGAAACAGATAGCGAGCGCGTTCGACAGCTCCTTACTTTCATTGTGATCGGCGGCGGGCCGACCGGCGTTGAGCTGGCAGGATCGCTCGGCGAAATCACTCGCTATGCATTGAGCTCTGACTTCAGACACATTGATCCATCGCAGGCACGCATCATCTTGATCGAAGCTGGGCAGCGCATTCTTGCGACCTTTGAACCTCGGCTTAGCCAACGCGCCGCTCGCGATCTCGAAAACCTCGGCGTTACAGTTTGGACGGGAGCTCGAGTAACAAAAGTCGACGAGGACGGCGTTTCGCTGGGAACCGAAAAAGTGAAATCCAATACGGTTCTATGGGCAGCAGGCGTTAAACCGTCGTCACTGAATGCGACTCTTGAAACCCCTTTGGATAAGTCGGGCCGAATTATCGTTGGCCCCGATCTCAGCATTGCCGGTCATCCCCATGTTTTCGTTCTCGGCGACCAAGCTCATTTTGAACAGGATGGCGTTCCTTTGCCGGGACTTGCTCCTGTCGCCATTCAGCAAGGGCGCTGGGTTGCTAAACTGATTGTGGCCGACTTGAAGGGTACGATCAGAAAGACATTTCGATATAGAGACAAAGGTCAGATGGCGACGATCGGGCGTCGCCGCGCTGTCGCACAGACGAAGAACTTCAAGTTCACCGGAACCACGGCCTGGTTTGCTTGGCTTCTTGTCCACATCTATTTCTTGATCGGATTCAAAAACCGCGTCGTCGTTTTGTTTGAATGGTTCTGGTCTTATCTGACCTTCAAGCGCGGAACTCGCCTAATCACACGACGAGGGTGGATGTCTCAGCAGAGTTAAGCTATTCTGTGGCGCATGCGTCGCAAATACTGGCTGATCGCTTTGGGTGTTCTCGCACTCACGGCTTTTATTCTTAAAAATTCGATCTTCAGACCTGCCGAAAACTTTCACGTCGTCGATGAGGGCAAGTTCTATCGAATGGCTCAGCCAACAGCTGGTGAGATCGAAGAGCTCGTCAAAAAGTATGGCATCAAAACCATTATCAATCTTCGCGGTAAGCAAGTCGGTGAATGGTGGTACGATAACGAGAAAGAGGCGACGGATCGTCTTGGCATCAACCAAGTCGATCTTCCGTTTTCTTCAGAGGCTCTTCAATTCCCGCGAGAGTGGAAAAAATATCTGAAGACCCTCGAAACAGCCGAGCGACCAATTCTCATTCATTGTCGTTCTGGTGCCGATCGCACGAGCGAAGCAGCGGCTGTTTATGCAATGGAATACATGGGGCATTCACGAGAGCGAGCATTGCAAGAACAGATGAGCTACTTCCATTTGCACGTTCCTCCATTTCAACCAGCGAAAACTCACTTCATCAGTCGTTATCAAGGTGCTCAGTGGCTGAAAGAGACTTATAATCCTTGCTCGAAGGACATGCGCAAATACGCGACGGACCGCTGCAACGAAGAAGCTCTCGCTAAGTGGAAAGCAAACGGCGGCGACTAATTAACGCCTTTGAATCCGCGACAAATCCAAATTTTGAAAATCCGCGAACGCTCACTACCGCGATCAAAATAAAAATCGGGCCTCTGCGTGCATTTCTCGAAAACACGATCGCGACGTGGATCCCGATCGTACCGATGGTCGACGATAAAAATAGACGACTTCCCGAGACGCTCAGTCCAATAGGCTTCGTCTTGAACGAAACTGTATTCGTCTTTCGTCGGAATCACTCGTGCGACATCTTCTTGCGAGGCGAAAGCGATCTGAGAAACCAACTGATAGCGGGATGAAGACAAGAACGGTCGCTCACCCGTCTTTTTTTCTTCGCCGTCTCGTAGGCGATTCGCCTCGGCCACGGCCGCGTCCCAACCATACATATCGTTGGTCGGATCAAATTTTGGATCCCATTCCGCTCCAGGTGCAAAAACCCGCGCCAGCTTCGGAATGACCGGTGAGACGAGTGCAATCGGCGCCAAAATATTCAAGAGTGCAAAATAGAAAAAGAGAAGAGCGATCAGACTCTGCCTGAACAAACTCTTTGGCTGTCTTTCACGCCATTCGAAATAGAGCGCCGAGACTCCGATAAAAAGCAGCGGATATGCCGGGACTGGCCAATGTGGTTTGAACTCCGCGAACAAGGCTTGTGCCGTAAAAATGAAAAGCGGTGGGCTCGAAACCAGCGCGATGAAAAACCAACGGCGATCGTTCAAGCGTCGAAACGATGCAACCAAACCAGCAACACAGGCAAAGAACAAAACGGGCCCAAGAGCCACAGCTTGGCTAACGAAGTATTGCAGCCAGCGATTGAAGTTGGCACCGCCTCCACCCGATTGGCGCTCTTTCAGATGAAATTTCAATGATGGCCAATCGTATTGAATGTTCCAGAGAACAATCGGCAGACAAAGAACGGCAGCGATGAGGATCGCCACGTAGATTTTTGAACGGGCGAATTCATTTCGGCGCGGAGAAAAAGTGAACAGAGCCACACCGGAGACTGCACAAAGCACGATCGTGTACTTCGACAAAAACCCGAGACCGAGAACGACTCCTGCAGCTATCCACTCTGTCCAGCTCGCATCAGGACGGCTCCAAAGTCTCCACAGAAGGTAAGTGAATCCCATCCAGGCCGCAGCCATTGGTGCATCTGGCACCATCAACAATCCACCAACGCTCAAAATCGGAGCGAGAACGTAGAGAATGAGAGAAGCCGACGCGACTCTACGGTCAAACATCTCAATCGCTGTCTTCCACAAGAAAACAGCACCCAAAGCGCCGCAGACGACGCCGAAGAATCGGACCGCAAAACTATTTTGTCCAAAAATATCGGTGCCCAATCGAATCAGCCACGCCACCATTCCTGGATGGTCGTAGTACGAGAGAGCCATGTGGCGTGACCAATCCCAGTAATAAGATTCATCGTCGCCAAGACCGACGGCCGCCGAAAGAATCAAGCGCAACGCGATCATACCAGCCGCTAAAATGATTGCGACTTTGGCGAGCCGATCCTCTCTCACGCTCGCCTTTCTTCAAGGACGGCACTGAGTGCGACTCCAGCCAAACAAATCCACCACATAACGAGAAGCCAGAGCAAAAAAATGGGAACACCGGCAAGGCTACCGTAGACCTTATTCATGCGAAGAATGTTCTTCATGATTCCAGAATAGAAAACTTGTACGAGCGCAACAGAGGCAGTCGCAACCACGGCACTGGTCAGTGCCGAGCGCCAGTGGACTCGGCATGCGGGCACAAACTTATAAATTCCGACGAAGGCGAAAAACACGAATGCGGCAGCGAATGTTTTCTTCGGCACGTGCGCGAAGAAGTTAACATCTTTCGAACTCAACACCCCAAGCAGACCCGCCAATACGAGCGGAGTGAGAAACATCACCAACCAATAGATCAGAATGCGGCCAAACAACGAACGGTTCGCTTTCAGACGCCACACTCTCTGCACGGCTCTTTCCATATCGTAGAAGAGTTTGGTGGAGGCGACCAAGAGTCCGAGGATCCCCCAAAAACCAATTGCTCCTGAGTGCACACGCTGAATCGACCGACGAAGAAGACGACTGATTTCGGCGCCCGAGGCTTCAACGAGGTTTTGAAGAATAAAAGGCTCGATCTTTTGAAAAAGCGATTCGAGTCCGCCGTAAGCCATAAAGACGCTTAAGCTCACAGCCAAGAGTGGAACAAGTGAGATGACTGTCGTGAACGCAAGACTGCCCGCTAAAATCGGAGCATCTGAGTCTCGCATCTGTTGGATCGTTTGCCAGACGATTTGACGGAACTTACGGAACATATCCGTAGAGTTTCATAAAAAACGGGCTCTAGGGAGCCCGTTTTTCGAAACTAACTTGTGAAAGGCAAATTACCAGTCGCCGCGATCCCCACGACCGCCACCACTTGCGCGACGACCGCCGCCGCCGCCGCCATAACCACGATTTTCTCGCGGAGCCTGAGGGCGAGCCTCAGAAACGATCATTGCACGACCCGAGAAGTCAGCACCGTTCAAAGTGTCGATCGCCGTCATTGCTGCCGAGTCATCGGCCATTTCGACGAAACCGAAGCCTTTGCTGCGACCCGAATCGCGATCCATGATGATTTTTGCCGATTCAACTGTCCCGAGCGCGGCGAACTTAGCGTGAAGATCTTGGTCAGTGATGCTAAACGGAATATTTCCTACGTACAATTTCTTGCCCATTTTCCTAAACTCCAAGGACTCAAAAGGTTATCAGAACTGATACCAGAGACGTTAACATAACCTTAGCACTAGTACGAAGAAGATTTAGTGGTAGGAAGTTAGTTTAGAAGCTCTGCGCCCTTGTTGAGTCTGACCCGCTGATCGTCTAGGTCCGGAAGCACGACGCTAAAACAAGCGCCCCCAAGTTCTGAATCGCCGACTTCGACTTTGCCCTGATGAAGATCAACACATGTCTTCACAGAGAGTAGACCCAAGCCAGTCCCAGTCCGTTTAGTAGTAAAAAAGGCGTCGAAAATCGTTGTGCGAAGCGACGGCGGAATTCCCGGGCCGTCATCTTCAATCGTCAGTTTCGCATTTCCCTCTTCGGTTCCTGTCGAAAGACGAATTCTCCCCTGCCCACTGGTCGCCTCGGCTGCGTTCAAAACCAAGTTCATTGCCAGCTGATGAATCATTATCGGGTAACCGATCAAAAACACGGGACCGTTCTCGACAAGTTCGATTTCGCAATTTTGTAGATGTGGATGCGAGCGCAGCATTCGAATCGTATCTTTGATGACCATTGTGAAATCAAATCGGCGCGGTGCTTGGCGGTATTGATTTCGCCCTGCACTCTTCAGTCGAACGGCCACTTCGGTCAAACGGTCCGTCGAGTGATCGAGACGTCCAATCGCCTCGGTGGCTTTTTGCGGAAGCGACGGAATGTCTTTCAGACGTTCGACGTTGAGTCGCATGATCGTCAGCAAATTCGCGATGTCATGAGCAACCGAAGCCGCTAGATGCCCAACGATGGATTCTCGTTCCGCATCAACCAGCTTGTGTCGCGAAACCAAAAGCGACTGCGCACCATCGGCGATTCTTTTAAAAACCAGTCGCGAAAAAAGAAACAGCAATCCAGAAGTAAACACCATGAAAGCGAGACCCTTGTAGGTTTCGATTGCACGAAGCTCCTCAAGACTCGAAGCAAGAAAACCCGCAATCCAAGTCGACGTCAAAATCCACATCACCGAAAAAATCAAATACACACCGGCGAGAGCGAAAGCGTATCGACCTGGATTAATGATCTGAGAACGTTTCGTCCGCCATCTCACGCGAGAACCTGCCGCAAGTACGCGCCCAATTGAATGACGACTTCAGGCGGAATTTCATGGCCGCCACTGAAGCGTTGAAGTTTTCCACGCCATCCCGACGCAAGAAGAAGTTTTTCGAGTCTCTCGGCGTAGGCATACGAGAGCACCTGATCAAAAGTGCCGTGCGCTTGAAAGAACTTAAAGCCGCTCTTCTTTGGCGCGAGCTCTTTCCAATCGTTCTCGCAGACGAGAGTTCCCGACAAGAGAGCCAATCCCGCTGGCGGCTCTTCAGAATGAAGCGTGATATCGGTTGCGATCATAGCGCCTTGGCTGAAGCCGCCAAGCACCAAGCGATTCATAGGAACACCGAGAGCTTTAATGAACTCTGTCGCGAGACCGCGCGCTTTTTTCATTCCTGGCGGAACGACATTGCAGAGATCAATCGCCTCACCAGCCGCCATCGCGCTTTCAAGTTCAGCGAGACGAAGCGGAAACCAGGCGCGACCCTCATAATGTCCACCCAACGGAACACTCAAATGGCCGTTCGGGAAATAAAAGTTCGTTCCCTTCGGAGCCTGAATGACTCCGGCAAGCGAAGCCAAGTCATTCATGTCAGCGCCGAAACCATGAAAAAGAATAACTGTCGGAGCCGCCGGATCACCGGCAACTTCGATCACATCAAGTGGACCAATACGACGCTTTCGCGCAACAGGACGAGCCATAGTTGCGCGAGGCTAACAGATTATTCAGATTTAATGAATGCGGGAATTGAGGCGCTCGACAAGATCCACATCCAAAGTGGAATCCATAAAGAGGACGCAGTCGAAATCCTGCTGGAATTCCTCTCCGTTACGCTTCACGTAGGTCGCTTCAGCCGCATAGTGCGCGCCGTTGCTCGTTGGCTCAGTGTACGTAAAATCGATGTTCAGAGTGATCGTTTTCAAAGCCCCAAGCTTTGTTCCACCGAGGCGTTCGCCTTTGCGCGAGCTGCCTGGAAAACGAAGATCGACGATGGCCTCAATGCTCCCGCCCTCATTGGTCAGCAAACCATCTGAAGCCAAGAATGTAGCGATATGACGGAACGGCTCTGTGACATTTGGATCAGAGACAGTCATTTGTTTAACCCGTGGCTCGCGGTGGCTGCCATCGGGGTGAATCGGCGTGAAAACGACTTCGATCATCGTGTCTTGATCGACGCTCGTGCAGTTAAAGCCGCTAGCGAATGCATTCGGAGCCATGCTCACGATCGAAGCGAGAAGAAGAATGTTTTTCAGCTGCTGGCGCATGAAATCCCCTCTTGAACAGCGCCAAGGTAGTGAAAGGATGACGTATTTGTTAAATACATATTGCGAAAGTTAATATGCGCACTGTACATAGTTATCTATGGACAACATCCACTGGCAGCTTTCAATCCTCAGTAAAGCAATTCACTACAAGAATCTCTCGGCCGCAGCGACTCATGTGGGCTTGAGCCAGCCGCAGCTTTCCCGAATCATTTCGCGGCTTGAGAGCGAGTTGGGCGTTGTCCTTCTGGATCGCACGGCACGCCGAAAATCGGGATGGACGCCGGTCGCGTTCAAGATTGCAGATACCTATTTCCGCACATCACGAAAACTAACGCAGGCGCTCCAGCAGCTGAAATCCGACGACAATGTGACGCAGATCACGATCGGAACTCTCGAAGGTCTGATTCCGCTAGCTAATTCCTTCTGTAAGCAGCTGATCGATTCAAAGATGCATATGATCGAGCTCAACGTTTATGATTTGTCTGAGCTCGAAGAGCGTTTTGACCGTGACGAGATCGATCTCATTTTCACCTGCCGCGAGCCCGGCAAGCACAAGTACAAGAATGTTCGCCAGCTCGGATACCAAGTGATTCAGAAGCAAGGCGATAGCACTGCACTTCGAGTGTTCAGCCAATTCGAATACGCGAGCCACGTAAACACTCGGAAAGCGACCTCGAAAGACGGTCGCGTTCTTATGAGTAATTCTCTCGCAGTTCGTATGCAGTGGATTCAAGAGTTTGGCGGCGGTGGCTTCGTACCTTCTGACGTTCGCCGTCAAAAGAAGGCCGAGACCGACGTTCCAGTCGTCATGGTTGCGACCGATGTCATCAATCCTGCTCTTTGGCAGAGATTCGAACAAATCCGTCTCTGAACCCGAGATTTTAGCGCCATCTTCGGGTAACCTCTCTGTCCTTGTGAGGTACCCATGAAAGATTCGACGCCACAACCGATTTTCCTCAAAGACTACCGCCAACCGGATTTCTGGATTCCTGAGGTGCATTTGCATTTCGACCTCAGCGAAGAAAAGACGCGCGTTACCTCAAAGCTCTTTTTGCAACGCAATCTCGAGCAGTCCACCTCGAAGCAAGCGCCTCTCGTTTTGAATGGAGAGCAACTTTCGCTCGTGAGCGTAAAAATCGATGGACGCGTGCTCGCGGAAAATCTTTACGAAATTTCGCCGACGTCTTTGCGGATCAATGGAGTGCCAGACAAGTTCGAACTTGAAACCGTTGTCGATATTGAGCCGCAAAAGAATCTATCGTTCTCAGGTCTCTACAAAACATCGGGCATGTTCTGTACACAGTGTGAGGCGGAAGGTTTTCGCAATATCACTTACTTCCTTGATCGTCCCGACGTGATGTCGTCATTCAAAGTAACGATTCAAGGAGATAAGTCCAAGTACCCACTTCTTCTTTCAAACGGAAACCCAGTCAGTCGTCGTGATCTTGGCAATGGCCGGCATGAAGCCGTTTGGCATGATCCGCACAAGAAACCTTGTTACTTGTTCGCGCTTGTCGCGAGTGATCTCGGAGTTCTTGAAGACAGTTTCACGACACGCTCAGGTCGCAAAGTGCAATTGCAGATTTTCTCGCGCCACGGAACCCAAGATCGCTGTCGTCACGCGATGGAGTCTTTGAAATGGTCGATGAAGTGGGACGAAGACGTTTACGGACTCGAGTACGATCTCGATCTCTTTATGATTGTCGCAGCCGATGATTTCAATATGGGCGCGATGGAAAACAAGGGCCTCAATATTTTCAACGCAAGCTACGTTCTTGCCGATCCTCAGACTGCGACCGACGCCGATTTCGATGCGATCACTGCTGTCGTTGGTCACGAGTACTTTCACAATTGGACCGGAAACCGCGTCACCTGCCGCGATTGGTTTCAACTTTCGTTGAAAGAGGGTCTAACGGTTTTCCGCGATCAGCGATTCTCGGCTGACGTCGGTGCCGCTGAAGTTCTTCGCATCGATGATGTCATTCGTCTTCGCACGCATCAGTTTGCTGAAGATGCTGGGCCGATGGCGCATCCGATTCGTCCGCAGTCATACATCTCCATCGACAATTTCTACACGATGACCGTGTACGAAAAAGGTTCTGAAGTGATTCGTATGATCGAGACGATTCTCGGTCGCGATGGTTTCAGAAAAGGAATGGATCTCTATTTCAAACGTCACGATGGCCAAGCCGTCACGACCGAAGACTTTGTCGCAGCAATGGCTGATGCGAATGAAGTCGATCTCACTCAGTTTAAAAACTGGTATGACCAGGCCGGAACTCCGACCATCAAAGTTTCGACGGAGTACAATGCTGCGAAAGAAACTTTCGCGGTGAATATTCAGCAGCACTGCGGACCTTCACCAGGTCAGCCAGAGAAAAAGCCGTATCACATTCCGATCACCGTCGGACTTTTGGGTGCTAACGGTAAAGAGCTTTCGCTTCAACTCGCCGATGGCGATCGTCGTTCTTCTGGAACAGATCGTACGTCGATGGTCCTCCACTTGCGCAAACCACATGACACTTTCATTTTTGAAGGCGTTAAAGAAAAGCCTGTGCTCTCGCTTTTGCGCGGATTTTCTGCACCGGTGAAAGCCGACTTCGAGCGAAGTGATGTCGAGCTCGGATTTTTGATCGCCAACGACACCGACGGATTCTCGCGTTGGGAGGCGGCTCAGACTTTGGTTGTTCGAATGGTTCGCGATCTTGTCGAAGACTTTTCGGCGAAACGAACTTTGCGAAATCCAGTGTCGGTCGTGAGTGCTTTTGCCGCGGTTTTGAAAGACAAGGCAATCGATCCGGCATTCAAAGCGCATTTGCTTGCACTGCCAGCTGAATCGTACCTTTGGCAGTTCTATGATGTCGTTGATGTCGACGCCATTCACACAGCCCGCGAGCACATTCATCAAGCGATCGCGAAAGAAAATGCAGCGGTTATCGCCGAACAATATGCGGCACTCGCGAAGGCGGGAACCGAAGGTCAGGGACACGAAATGGCCGGAAAGCGCGCATTGCGCACTCGTCTTCTCGACTACATGATCGCAAGCGGTCAGCCCGATGCCGCCGAAGCCGCAGTCAAACAACGTAGCACCGCCAAGAACATGACCGACGAGCTCGGCGCACTTTCAGTTCTGACTCGAGCGAATTCTCCACTGCGGGCGCAAGAAATCGCGGCTTACCGTGAGAAGTGGAAAAACGAAGCACTCGTCGTAAACAAGTGGCTCAGTGTCCAAGCAGCATCGCCATTGACGAAGCTCGAAGACATTCGACGTTTGAGCGAAGATTCGCTGTTCGACAAAACGAATCCGAACAAGATCTATGCACTCTACGTCGCATTCGCACGTTTGAACCTGGTGAACTTCCACGATGTTTCGGGCGAAGGTTATCGATTCATCGCCGATCAGGTCATCGACATTGATTCGCGCAATCCTCAAGTTGCATCGAGACTTGTTACGGCATTCCAATGCCTGAAGCAGCTCGAAATGAAGCGACAAAAACTGATGCATACGGAACTGAAACGGATTTTAGCTAAGCCTGGTTTGTCTTCGAATGTCTTCGAACTCGTTTCAAAAACCTTGAGCTAAATCTTATTCGAGAGTGCGTTTGCAATTTGGATTTCCGCCCAGCGGCTGGCGCTGGCGGACGCCGATCGTGGCATCAACGATCGTGCGCTCGGTATCAATGATTTCGAAAAACGTTTTCGTATAACGAGTTCGCACTTTGTACATGAGCTCATTCGTTGCTTTGTAGTCCGGATGAGTGACTGGCATCGTCTTTAATTTTTTTGTCAATACTTCGAGCGTGCTCTGATCGGTATTGAAGGCCGTGATGTAGCTCTTCATCGTCGATCGCAAGTTTTGAATGAGCGGCGAATAAAGATCTCCGGTCTGTCGCGTAAGAGCGTCGATTCCGGCCATAGCGTCATCCACACAAATCGGCTTCAGATGATCGGTTGGCTCGAGAAGCTCCGCAAGCGAACTACCTTCGCGCCACTTGAACTTCGTTTCTCCCGAAAGAAACGGAGAACCATCCGATTGATCCGAGGCGCGAGCGCCCCAAAACGTCGTCGACAAATTCGTGAAGTCGATATTGGAACCGACGGCCTTGATTCGTGTCTGAGAAAGGCAAACGTCGTCTCGATAGTACGGAATCTTTCGAATGCGAGGCATTTCTCTCTTGAAGTAGCGAAAAGCCAAGAGATCAAAACTTGCGACCTTGACCGTCGCTCCATCTGGCAAACGTCCGCCATAAGTGGATGGATCGACGCAGAAGTAACCTTGATTTGCTTCCGACGCCGAAAGAAAAACGCAGGCGTTCTTTAGCTTCTCGACGTCAGGTACGATCGCGCCCGATTTACACGCAGCAAAGACCATGTTGACTTGAACACCCTTGGCATCAAGTCGCGCGACTTGAGCAATGAGTTCATCGTTGTACATGTCATACCGCTGACCCTTGTCATCGAAGATGACGAATTGCCCGCGACATTGACCGTTCCCCCCGGGCGCACACAAACCGTGGGCGTGAACGACGATTTCAACGTTATCACCTGCTGCTGTCTGTTGAACGAGCCGATCGAAGGCGCTCACGATCGTCTTCTTTGTCGCTGGAGCGTCGATCGCATGCAGCTGATTAATCGCAGCGTAGTCTTGATTCAGTCTCTGCGATTCTGTTCCGAATCCTTTTGGTGGAGGGCCGCCATCACCAAACAGAAGTGTTGTCTCATAACCAAGTCTCGATAATCCGTAAGCAACCGGGCCGAGACTGCGGCCGACATCATGCTTCGTTCCCGGATTGGCTTTCCCGCCAATGACGAGTGCAAAATTCTTGGCTTGAGCCAGAACTGGAAGAGCGAAAAAT
>DATLHP010000128.1:0-2417 GCA_035539835.1 Bdellovibrionales bacterium | reverse complement strand
TTAGCCAGGTATCGCTCTAAGGGAGTCATTTCCTCAGACTTGTTATCAGAATCGCTCATTCGCTCGCCGCCTCTCACCCTAATCTAACCAGCACTTCTCCCAGAACTCAATATTTGCTAAGGTCTTCAGCCTATGGCTGAGCATAAAGAAATCGCGATTCTAGCTGGTGGCTGCTTTTGGGGTGTCGAAGATCTGTTACGCAAGCTCCCTGGAGTTCTCGATACCGA
Organism: Bdellovibrionales bacterium; assembly: GCA_035539835.1. Lineage (GTDB taxonomy): Bacteria > Bdellovibrionota > Bdellovibrionia > Bdellovibrionales > JAMPXM01 > DATLHP01. Next base: position 2,190 of record DATLHP010000128.1, on the reverse strand, counting down.
AGTCGGCTACACCGGCGGCGTCACGAAAAATCCGGTCTATGAAACAGTCAAAGTCGGAAACACCGGCCACGCAGAATCAATTCGCATCGAATTCGATTCTTCGATTCTGAGCTACGCCGACCTTCTCAGATGGTTCTTTAAAATCCACGACCCTACGACAGTCGACCAGCAAGGCAATGACCGCGGAAGCCAGTATCGTTCGGCGATCTTTTTCTTAAATGACGCGCAAAAAGAAACAGCTGTCCAGATGAAGCAAGAAGCGGAAACAAAGTGGAAGAAACCCGTCGTTACGCAGATCGTCCCAGCTAAAGAGTTTTACTCTGCTGAAAAATACCATCAAGATTACTTAGAGAAGAATCCAGGTGGCTATACCTGTCATTGGGTCCGCGACATCTAACGGGCGAATCGAGAACAATGCCAATCACAGAATATTTTCCGACTCCGATCTATAGTGAACGTTTGAAGTCGAAGGGCACCGAGAAATTCAATCGCGAGCTTCTCGAGCAATGCTATCTTGTTCGCGAAACAGATCCTGAAGGCGAAGAGTGGTCACAAGAACACTACCTCGGCGGCTACACCTCTTACGGATCAATTATAGATTTGCACAAACGCTATCCGCACTTTGAAGAACTGCGCGAGATGATCGACAAGCACGTTAAAAAATTCGCACGTCATCTCGAATTCGACCTGCAAGGTGGACATCTTGAAATGACGAGCTGCTGGATCAATATTATGTCAGCGCAGACCGTCCACTCTCTGCACTTGCATCCACTCTCCGTCGTCAGCGGCACGTATTACGTCGATGTTCCGAAAAATGCGAGTTCGATTAAATTCGAAGACCCTCGCCTCGATCGCATGATGGCGGCACCACCGCGTCTACCGAAAGCGTCGAGAAGAAATGAGATTTTCGTGAAAATGGATCCGCGAGCGGGGCAAGTCGCTTTGTGGGAAAGCTGGCTTCGTCACGAGGTTCCACCGAATCGCGCAAAGAAAGATCGAGTGAGTATCAGCTTCAATTATGATTGGGTCGGACGCTGAAAGAGCGCTATTTGGCTCTTTTAGGTTCGTTCGTGTCCCGATGGAAAGGGCTCCAAACAGGCAAATCCTCAGTACCCAAGGCAAATCTACGCATTTTAAGTTCAAAGAACTCGTTAGTCATTTCCATGATCAACTCATTGATTTGCTCAACGACCGCAACCAACTGATCAATGTTACCAGGCTGAGGAGCATTGACTACTCTATCAAAAATGGGCGACCGCCCCAACCATCTTATGTCGCGACCTTCTAAAAGCTCGCGCGCTGTGATGGAGTCACGACCTCGAAATATACTACTCAAATTTTTTATCTCGACCGAATCTGGGCCTGCGCAAACTGCATCTCCAATCAACAGATATGCATAGATAAGGCGAATTTTTGCTCGGTGCTTATAACTCAGAACAGAATCGAAAGTTTGATACTCGCCCGAGTCACCAACATGTGAATCCACAAAGCGCTCGATACTTCGTCTGCTTATCGCTTGCTGGAAAGTCCGACAGCCAGCAATCAAATTTGATTTATTGCTCTCGTACAACGTAACATGCATGCCACCAAGTTCTTCTAGAGCGAGTTCTTGAGAATGAATGACATCGGAAGGTTTGAATCCAAGAGGAAGTAAATCTTCAATTCCGGTCTGGAATTTTTCGGCAACTGCTTCGCTTTTCGCATCGCCTCCCAGGCCAAGAATGTGCGCCAACTCATGAAGATAAAGTGATGTTAGACTAGCGCCAATATCTGTTCGTGAAAGTTTCCTTTTTAAAATATCGTCAACGCTAAAGCAGACCTCATTCTTCGACTGATCCGCGCTCGCATCCCTGCCCGGCTGTAAATTGCGACACTTGTCGGCAATCAAGAGTCGGACATTTTCGTTAGCATTGAGAGCGCGTTGAACTAGATTCTTAGGTCCCAACCTCGCAATGACTTCGCGGTTGTATTCTTCTTCGAAGTCAAAAAACCGCTCGATGAGAGGAATCGAAGCCATTCGAACAATCCCGAGGGTAGAAGCAATGTCCTCTCGGTTAGCCTCCTTACCGCCGCGAATGTTCCCACCACCGCCATTGGATCCGCCCTCTGCTGCACACGCCAAAAGGGGGCTCACTGTTAAGGCCGTGATCACGAACAACGCTTTAAAGTGCTTCTGAAGGGTCATAAGAG
>DATLHP010000127.1:0-5099 GCA_035539835.1 Bdellovibrionales bacterium | reverse complement strand
CATCAACGATGTTTTGCAAAAGCGTTTTGTTGGGATCGATAGTATCGCGATGTTGCTCGAAGTATCCGACTTCGATTTTCTCGGATTGCTTTACTTCTCCAGAGTCGACTTTCTCTTTTCCTAAGAGACAACGAATCAACGTCGACTTTCCACAGCCGTTTCCACCGAGAAGGCCGAGTCGCGTTTTCGGTGTGAGAATCAAATCGAGATTCTCGAAGAGAGTTCTCTTTACGCCATCCGGCCCTGTGAAGCTCTTCGTGATCTGTTTTGCCTCGATCAAGCGCTGCGGATTTCGTTCAGCCTCTTGAAAGTCGATCTGAACCCGACGCTTTTGATTTCTTTCAGAGAGATCGTCGACTTCTGAATCGAGATCGCCCGCCCTTTTGATTCGCGCCGTTTGCTTTGTCGTTCTCGCCTTGGCGCCACGACGAAGCCACTCGGTTTCGCGTCGAAGCGTGTTCTTCAAAACGACTTCTCGGCGCTCTTGGCTTCGCATCAACTCGTCTCGAGTCTCTAGGTATTGAAGATACTCGCCATTCACAACCAAGAGACCGTCTTTGTAGCGTGGATCGAGATCGAAAATTCGATTCGCTACACGCTGAAGAAATAAGCGATCATGCGTAATCGTTATTGTTGCGAACCGCGCTTCGCTAATAAAGTTCTCAAGCCATTCAATTCCGTGCACGTCGAGATGGTTGGTCGGCTCATCGAGCAAAAGAAGATCAGGGTTGGTGACGAGAGCACGAGCCATCGCCACGCGCTTCTTCCAACCACCCGATAAAGACTCGACCAAAGTTTCAGGCGTCACATCGCCTTGGTTAAGATCGAGTTTTGAGAGCATTTCATCGACGCGCGCGAGCTGTTCGTAGTCGTAAGGATCATCTAAAGCGCCAACAAGTTCGTCGTGAACCGTCGCACCTGGCTTAAAGGTCGGGGTTTGCTCGAGCATCGCGATGCGAGCGCCGCGATTAAAAGAGATTTCGCCACCATCGCGGTCCATTTTGCCTGCGATGATTTTCATCAACGTCGATTTGCCGGCTCCGTTGGGGCCGATGAAACCGATGCGGTCCCCTTCGGCCACTGCGAAGGTCAAGCCCGTGAACAAGGTTCGCGAAGCAAATGTTTTTTCGAGTTTGTAGGCGCTGACGAGAGTACTCACCACCAAGGGATACATCTTGTTTCGTTAAAAAGAAACTGTAAGCTAGAAAATGCGAAGGACCGCAGCGTAGCGAGGACTTTGCCAACGAAGGGCGCAGCCCGGAGTGACACCAACAGATGTCCGCTTTGCGAATTCATATCCTTCAGCCGACCGAACGCACCACTCCGGGTTCGATCTCAGAATGGCTTAAAACCAAGAATCACGACGTGAAACTGACACGCCTCTTTACGGGCGATCCACTTCCGAAAGTCGATGATTTTGATTGGCTGATCGTTCTCGGCGGAAGAATGAGCGTCTGGGAAGTCGAAGACTACCCGTGGCTGATCGAAGTGAAGGCACTGATGCTCGAAGCCGTTCGCGCACACAAAACCGGACTCGGCATCTGCTTAGGATCTCAGCTTCTTGCCGAAACTCTCGGAGCCAAGGTTCGCCGCAATGATCATTGGGAGATCGGCTGGCATCGAGTGCAGTTGGGTGCACCTAATAGCATGATGGCGGCAATGACCGTTTACGAGCATCATCAAGACACCTTCGATCTGCCGCCAAGCACGGTTCGCATCGCGACCAACGAAGCCACTCGAAACCAAGGGTTCGCATACGGTGATCGCGTGGTCGCTTTGCAATTTCATCCAGAAGCAACGAGCGAGTGGATTGAGCAAGGTTTCAAACAAGATCCTTATCCAACAGGGCCCTATGTTCAATCGCCCGAAGAGATCAACAACGGCATGGGCGCGCTCTCGCCGATGCGAAAGTGGTTCTTCGCGCTGCTTGATCGCCTTGAAGCCGCTTCGAAATAATCAAAGATATTTGGCAAAAAGTCCGTCGTAGTACTCGCTCACCTTGTGCATATCGACGACGTTCAAGAAATTCGAGAAACTCATCCACACAGCGAGACCATTGAGATCCTCGAACTGCGGAGGCAGAAGGGCCGGTGGATCAATGATGCCTTCGAGCGACTTTTGATAAAGAAGTGGAACATCCGAGACATTCAGTTTTCCTGCGAACATGAAAGGAACGATTTCGGGCCGGCCTTTGCGAATCGCCGTGCGAATGAAATTGTAGTTCTCAATGAAGCCACGGCAGTAGCTGATGTCTTTCGTGAATGGATAGCGTCCGCCGACATCACCGCCGCGGAACACACGCATCGAATTTCTAAATGAGTCTTGCTCTGAGTACCCTTCAGTTTGGTAGAACTCGTAGACCTCAAGAAAGTTCGCACCCTCTTCGGCTTTGTCGACGCCCAAAATACGATCGTTGATCGCACGCGCTCTCAATGGATACGTACTGAACGTCAAAATCTCCATTAAGATTGCCAAGCCCTCTTGTGTGGCCACACAGCGAGGTGAACCTTTTGATAAAAAGCGAGCGACCTTCTGAGATTTTCCGTTCAATGTTGTCGCTACGTGAACCCAGCCTTCGTGAACTTCGAAAATATCGATGTCCTTTTTAGAGAACATCGCACCTTCGCGAATTTTGATGACGTCATTTCCGGCCGAGGCATCGGCAACGATGCCGTCAGACATGCGAACATCAATCAGACCTTTTAGAAATGACTTTCTAAAACGCTCCTGCAGCTCAAGTACAACTTGGTCAGAGCTCAAAATTTTCGGATACTCTTGGCCGAGAAATTTGTTTTCGAGGGTCGCCAGCAATCCGTAGAGCTGGTGCCCTTGATCGCGAATCGTAATCTGTTCGTCGTAGAAACGATCTTTCGGTGATCCATAAAGACGCTTCGAGTACTCGTAGAACTGGGGCGTTCCACGAGCTGCCAACATTCTCGCCAACTGAGCATACTCGCCCGCCATTGACTTCAGAATGGCGCCGAGATCGTCGCCTTCTCCGAGAGTGCGATCCACATCGCGACAAATCTCTTCAAGCTCTTCAGCTTTTTGTTTGGGATCAAAACCAATCGGAATTCGCCCGTAGAACTCTGGATCAACCTTCGGGAGACGCTTTGCCTTGTGCTCGAAGAAATCATCTTCGACCCAAGACTCCCACTTCACCGAATCGAGAACTCGAATCGGCTTTTGAGCCTCGACGATGCGGTCAGAAAGCGCCTTCAGTTTTTCTTTATAAGTTACCCACATTAGACTTCTCATTACGAATGGGACCGAGCCGTAGTCGGCGAATCCCAGCATCGGCAGAGCCGATGCGATACCAATAGATTGTGCCTTTTGCTGTCGCGATGTCCAAAGATTAGACGGCCAGGTCTGTTTATAAAGGCCCGTGGGCGACTCTCGCCCCGCTCAAACAATGGCATAAGTCGTGAACCAGTACCTATTTGATTAGGTGAAAAAACCTTAAACCGTTTCCGAGGATTGTCATGAAAGCCATTCGAGTTGCGTTGACTGTGTTGACTCTGATCGCGGCGGCCGCTTGCCAAAAGAATACGACGAATCCAACAGATTCGCGCGCACGAGTCGGCGTGGGTCCATCGGGTCGCAACGTAAAAATCGAACAGTGCCAAGTTGGCGAAGTTTACGATAGCGAATTCGGCTGTATGAAATCGGGCGATCAATGTCCAGAAGGCCAAGGTTACGCTCGCGAAGCGGGTCTTTGCGTTGAAGGCAAACTTGTCACAGAGAAAATAGCTCTTGGCGCCAAGACTTCAGATCACCATTTTGCTCGCGTCAAAATCTCGAACAGAGATCGCTTCATCGATATGCTTGAAGAGTCTGAAATCTGTGGCGACTACGCGACGGGTAATATGACTGGCGGCAGAGGCTATATGATGGGCTCGCGCTTTGGTAATTCAGACTGCGAAAGCCTGATTGATGCTGGCGTCTTTATTGTTATCGATTCTGCATCAACAGAAATCGCCAATGTTCGCCTCGGTGCCGGCACGAACTTCCCAGAAGACCTTTTGCCAAAATATAGCGAATTCAGCGGCCAATACTCAGATGGCTTCTATTCGTTCTTCTCGCAAAAAGTGGAATCAAAGGCGATCAACTTCGACGCCGGTGTTGAACTCGTCAGCCAGCCGAAGACCGTACCTTTCCGTATTCAGATCGAAAAAGGTAATCTCGCTAGCCAAAAATTCACAGCCCGCATCATGTACAACAACACCGAAGTGGGCACAGCGAACGTTCGACGTTTGAACTGATTTCGAGTACAAAGCAGTCATGGAAGTGAAATGCCCTGGCTGCGGCCAACCATCGCAATATTCTGAGAAGAATCCGTTCCGTCCATTTTGCTCTGAGCGTTGTAAACTCATCGATCTCGGAGCATGGGCCGAAGGGAAATACGCAATTCCCGCGAAAGAAAACACTGCTGACGAATTTGCAGAGAGTGTTGAAAACCAGTCGGAAGATTCTGATTCCGAGGAAAATCCCCCGGAAGACCGCCGCCACTAATGATCTCCTGCGAAATAAACAGTTGACGTAGGTTCGCGCGGGTACTTCAATTTGCGCATAGACAACATTGTGAGACGTTTAACTCACAAGATTTAACAACAAGGGAGTTCGTAATGAACAAAGCGGAGTTGATCGAAACAATCGCTAACGAAACAAAGATGACTAAAGCGCAAGCTGAGCGCTTCCTCGACACTACTCTCGAGTGCATCAAGAAAAACGTTAAAAAAGGCGACGAAGTAAAACTCGTTGGCTTCGGAACTTTCACAAAAGCAAAACGCAAAGCACGCATGGGCCGCAACCCGCAAACTGGCAAGTCGATCAAAATCCCAGCTGCTTGGTACCCAAAATTCCGTCCAGGCGCAGAATTCAAGAGCATGGTTCGCTAATTAATTTTGGCGAATGTTGAAGCCCGGAGGCACGGATGCCGAGGACTTCAACAGCAGTGACTGAGTCATTGCGAAATCAATACAGTTCATTGATGAACCGAGAAAAGGGGCTGGCTTAAACCAGCCCCTTTACTTTATATACTCGCCGATGCGAACTCTCTTCTGCCTCTTCACAGCTATTCTACTTTCTTCGTGCGCGAC
>DATLHP010000126.1:0-3661 GCA_035539835.1 Bdellovibrionales bacterium | reverse complement strand
AACCGCAACCTTCACCGGCGCGATCTCGGGCTTGAAGCCCAAAACGACGCGGACATCTGGTTTTCCGGTTTCTTCGTCTGGCGTGATCTCTTCGCGGTAAGCCGCGCAGAGAACAGCCAAGATCAAGCGATCGCAACCGATTGCCGTTTCGATCACGTACGGAACGTATTTCTCTTTCGCCTGTTCGTCGAAGTACTCGAGTTTTTTACCTGAGAATTTCGCGTGCTGAGTGAGATCGAAATCCGAACGGTTGTGAATCCCTTCGAGTTCCTGCCAGCCGAATGGGAATTTGTATTCGATGTCGCCCGCTTTGCGAGCGTAATGAGCGAGTTCGCCCTCTTTGTGCTCGTGAAAGCGCATGTCGGCTTCATCGAGACCAACGGTCTTCAAGAAATTCCAGCGTGTCTCTCTCCACTTCTCCCACCAGTCCATGTCGGTGCCTGGTTTGACGAAGTATTGCATCTCCATCTGTTCGAATTCGCGTGTGCGGAAAATGAAGTTGCCTGGAGTGATTTCGTTACGGAACGACTTGCCGATCGCAGCGATACCGAACGGAATTTTTTTACGCGACGTCGTCTGAATGTTTTCGAAGTTAACGAAGTGGCCTTGCGCTGTCTCTGGACGCAAGTACACGACTGAACCTGAGTCTTCAGAAGGACCCATGTGAGTCTTGAACATCAGGTTGAACTGACGAGCCTCGGTGAGATCTTTCGATCCACAGTTCGGACATTCGCGACGTTCGATGTAGCTTGCCGTGTTGTCAGAGCGAAAGCGTGTCTTACACGATTTGCAATCGACCAATGGATCCGAGAAACCATCGATGTGGCCCGAAGCTTTCCAAACCATTGGGTGCATGAGAATCGAAGCATCGAGGCCGACAATGTCTTCTCGACGAGTCATCGCATTCCACCATGCGCGCTTCACATTCATTTTCAGTTGCGCGCCTAGTGGTCCATAGTCCCAGCAAGAGGCAAGGCCGCCGTAGATTTCGCTCGACTGAAAGACGAGGCCGCGGCGTTTTGCGAGGCTGACCATGGTTGCCAAATCTTCGAGACGTTTCACCGAATTGGACATTGAATGGGCTCCAGAAAAAGTTTGCGCTGATCCTACAATCCCTACGGAAATGCTTCAACGTCAGAGCCCCGTGACGCAGCGAGTGGCAAAAAGCGAGCTGGTACCAGAGTTCGTGAGTCGCTTGTCGCGAACGAGAGGTGCCGGAGGCGCCTCGGTACTATTAGAAAGTGCGGTTGATGGCGTCGAAGGCGGCTTGCAGGAAGGCGTGTGATTCGGGGTCAGATTGAGCTCTTGCTCTAGTGAAGGCCTGTAGTACGGCATCTCGGCTCGAACCTGCCGGAATTCCCAGCACCTCGAAAGCGTCCCAGCTATGGCCATTCCAGTTAAAAAGGACGTTGAGGGTCTTCTCCCTCGCCCTACGCTCTATGGCGGGATCAGTATCTTTGTCTTCAAGCCACTGGGCGGTATTGGTATAGCGATCTTGCCGGTTCCCTAAGAGCTCTTTCGGGGTTTTCGGCGGAGAATCTTTGAGTTCGAGCTGCACCGGAGGCGGCGGAGTCTTTCGAATCAGAAAGAACGACAAAATCACGAGAGTGACAACGAAGCCGCCCAGGATTAAAACTTTTTGGCTCACACTCGGATCCACCCTTCTATTATTTTTTTCTTTGGTGGATTTGTCTACGGAGGAAACATGGCCGCTCCCAATCCTTTTGATCAACAACGTCCAATTCCAGGGGTTAAGTCGGTTATTGCTGTCAGCTCAGGCAAAGGTGGCGTCGGAAAGAGTACCGTTGCTACCAACCTCGCGGTCGCCCTTGCAAAACAAGGCATGAAAGTCGGCCTTCTCGACGCCGATATTTACGGCCCAAGCCTGCCGCGCATGATGGGAACTTTGAACCAAAGAGTAGAGATCGGCGACGATAAGCGCTTGATTCCCTTGGAAAGATACAAAGTAAAGCTGATGAGCATTGGCTTTTTGGTCGATGAAGACCTGGCTGTTGTATGGCGTGGTCCGATGCTCTTTAAAGCGATGGATCAGTTCCTTCGTGAAGTGAACTGGGGAGAGCTGGACTACCTTCTCGTCGATTTGCCGCCAGGAACGGGCGATATCCAGCTTTCACTCGCACAAAAAGTGCCGGTTGCTGGCGCCGTTGCCGTGTCGACTCCGCAAGACGTCGCCCTCACCGACGTCAAAAAAGCGATCGATATGTGGTCGCGTGTGAATGTTAAGATTTTAGGAATCGTCGAGAACATGGCCTGGTTTACGCCGCCGGGATCGACTGAGCGTATGCAGCTCTTCCCCAAAGGATCGCTCGATACCTACATGAAAGAGCGCGGAATCCCGAAACTCGGCGAAGTTCCGTTCGGCCCGAAAGTCGGCATCGGCGGCGAAGCCGGTATTCCGATTGTCGAAAGTGATCCGTCGAGCGAAGAAGCCAAGGCATTCATGGAGATCGCACGTCGCCTCATTTAAAAAAGTTCTTATCACCGCACTAGGATCTCATGGCGACTTAAACCCGATGTTGGCTTTGGGTCGCGAGTTCCACCGTCATGGTTGCGATGTCACTTTCGCAACCCATCCCGACTATCAAGACAAAGTCGAAGCCGAATCGCTTCGCTATGCACGACTCGGTCAGCGCATTGACGAGTTGCCAAAAGATGTTTGGGAAAATGCGACGACCTCAAAACATTCGATTCGTTTCATCATCAACGAATTCGTTGTTCCGAATCTGCGCACGCAATACGAACAGCTCGAAGCTTGCGGCGACTTTGATCTCGCTGTCGTTCATCCATTGGCTATTGCGCTACCGATGATCGCTGAAAAACGAAAGAAGCCGTGGGTCTCGACGTCACTCTCGCCTTTGACGATTCAATCGGCCGAAGACGCATCGATCCAACAGGGCCTCCCCTTCAATATTGGCGCCTTACAACCAATGTCGCCGAAGATGTTTCGGCTCTTGATTCGCTTGGCCACTTGGCAAATCGATCAATGGCTGAAACCCGCCTACGAATTGCGAAAAGAACTCGGCCTTCCACGCGGAAAAAATCCACTTGTTCAGGGGCAATTCTCTCCATACGCCACACTGGTCTTATTCTCTGAACTGATGCAGAAACCGCAAACTGATTGGCCAAAGAATAGCTATCAACTGGGATTTCCGCTTTATCGAGTACCTGGCGCTCGGCTCTCTGAAGAAATTGAAGACAAGCTGGCAAAGCATCCTGATCCCATCGTCTTTACGATGGGAACTGCAGCGATCAATGCGCGCCGAGAATTTTTTGACGAGATTATTGCTGAGCTCAATCGGCGCGGACGCCCAGCGCTGTTCGCATCAAACGAGCCATATCATCTGCTCTTTCCGCGCGCGTCCGTTATTGTTCATTCGTGCGGTATCGGAACATGCGCCGAGGCATTGGCATCAGGACATCCGCAGATTCCCGTGCCATTCGCGAACGATCAACCTGACAACGCCTATCGTCTCGAACGCCTCGGCGTTGGACAACGAATTCCATTCAGAGAATTCACTCCGCGAAAATTCTTTTCAGTCCTTGAGATCATCGAAACGACAGCAGTAAAAAAACGCGCTGAAGAATCGGCTCGCATCATTAGAGAAAATGATTTTTCAGCGAAACTCGCCCACTTTCTTTC
>DATLHP010000125.1:0-4265 GCA_035539835.1 Bdellovibrionales bacterium | reverse complement strand
TCGGCCGGCTCAGTGCCAATCGTGATGAAACGAGTCACGCCTTGGGCGCGCGCTTGCTCCATCGCTTCTTCGGGCGTGACGCCCTTTAAGAAATTGAGATGTGTGTGAACGTCAATCCATCCCATCTGCCAACCTCAATTTCTGTTGTTCGCCAAGCGAAACGCGAAGTTCTCGAGAAGGAGCCCGCGATCCACATTGCGAGCGAGGTCATTTTCAAACTCTAAGCTTTTTTCTGCAAGCTCCTGCACCCGCTCGTTCGGAAACGCCGCGATCGCATTAAGAAGCTTAGGCCAACGCGAATCGAGCGGCTGCGCACCACCTTGAATGCGAAGCGCATCGCGCATCACGCCTTGAATAAGGCCAGAGATGAACCCATGTGACCCACGTTCTCGCAAAAGATCACGAAGTGTCGTGATCTCTTTTGATGGAAACGTCGACAATGAGGCACTCAAATAGCTGCCTGTCGCCTCTTCAATGGATTCGAATTCTTCGCGTTCATCGAGAAGATGCCGCGCAGATTCGACCGAACCTCGAGCTGAGCGCACGACCCAAGGGTCAGCGTCTTTTCCGAGAATCTTTTTGATTTCTTCGTCTGAAAGCGGCTTGAAGCGAACCATCTGAGAACGCGAACGAATCGTCGGAAGTACACTCGCCGCTTGGCCTGTGATCAGAATGAAGTGCGTGCCTGGAGGCGGCTCTTCGAGAGATTTGAGAAGTGCGTTTGCGGCCTGCGGGCCAAGAAGATGTGCTTGATCGATCAAGATCACACGTGAACGACCAAGACTTCTCAGCATCAAGAACTGAAGAACATCGCGAGCTTGATCGATTTTGATTTGCGCGCCCTCAGGCTTTACCTCGAGAAGACTTTCACTGCTTTGATGTTCACCACCATGACGCTCAATGCGCAGACAGCTTCCGCATTCACCGCATCCGTGTGGATCACGCTTTTCGCAAACGAGTGCTTGAGCAAGTGCGAGAGCAGCAAGGCGTTTTCCAACACCCGAAGGGCCAGAGAAGATCAACGTCGACGCCAGACGATCGTTCGCCGCTGCTTGAAAGAGCGGCTCGAGAGTTTCACGATGTCCGACGAGCTTGTCGATCAATCGAGCCATCGACGAGCCTCCAACGCGGAAAGCACTTGTGTAACAAGATCTTTCGGAGAATCCGTTCCATTCAAAGTCAGCCACTGCGACGGATTTTCTTTCGCTTGCGAAAGATAGCCTTCGCGAACGGATTCGTGGAACTTGCGATTCTCACGCTCCATGCGATCGGCCGCTTGGCCCGACTTGCGCGTGCGGCCGGCTTGTCTGCGTTCGCATTCATCAACCGTAACGTCGATCAACACATAGAGATCAGGCTGCGCACCTTGTTCAGCGAAACGATTTAACCAATCAATGTTCGCGCGCGGAAGTCCCCGAGCAAAACTTTGAAACGAAACCGTGCTCGCAGAAAAACGATCACACAAAACCCAATCACCCTTTTCGAGTGCCGGCTTGATGACCTCACCCACGTGCTGGGCTCGCGATGCTGCGTAGAGAAGAAGTTCTGTCGATGCTTGCGGAACTTCGCCATCCGTTCGCAAAAGCAGACGACGAATGTCTTCGGCAAGCGGAGTTCCACCCGGCTCACGAGTTAGACGGGTCTGGATACTTTTCTGTTTCAATTCGAGATTGAGCCCTTGAATGAGGGTGCTCTTTCCGGAACCGTCTAGTCCTTCGAAAACTAGAAAACGGGGGCGGCTTTGAGGCATGCGATTTTATTGCAGCTAGAGCGCCGCCCGTCACCGGCCGGAGCGCGGCGTCATAACGCGTAAACGTTTAGTCTCCCTAGGGTCTTACCGATAAGCCAGTTAATGGGTGCACCCGTCCTTGAACGAAAAAGACCAGTTCGAATTCTCATCGCTGATGACGAGCAGTTGCTGACGGCAAAGACCGTCGACTTTCTGCATACCAAAGGCTTTGAGACTCAGTATGTTTCGGACGGGGTCAAAGCTCGCGAGATCATCAAGGAATGGCAGCCCGATTTCATTCTCTATGATTTGATGCTGCCCGGAATGAACGCGCTCACGCTTCTCAAAGAATTGGCTGCGGCCGATCAATTGGGCGAAGGTAAAATTCGTGTTCTTGTGACCTCAGGTCATAACAAAAAAGAGAACGTTAAAGAGTGCATTCGCCTCGGAGCCACTGACTTTTTGGTAAAGCCGGTCACTCACGAAGATCTCTTTATGCGTTTCGTGTTTCACCTGCAGCAGAAACACGATCTCAATAGCTTAAAGCGCAGTTCACGTGCCGAAGATCAGAGCGCGATCTTCTATATGCATCTCACTGAGCTTTTGATGCGTGAATCGCTCAAAGGTCACGACCGCGACGAGTGCCTTCATATTCTGACAGGCATGTTGGGTCACTCGATGGGCGCGGTTCGGGTTTCTCTGATTGAGTGCGACGCTGACGAACGCAAAGGTTGGGTTGTCGCTTCAAGCGATAAGCGCAGTATCGGCCGCCTTCAGCTTGATCTTGGTAAGTATCCAGAAGTCCTCTATGTTCTTCGCCAGGATCGTCTTTTGGCGCTCGATAACCTGACTGCAGATCCGACCATGCATTTCGTGACCCGCCAGAATAAAGAGATCAGCTTCAATTCGATGGTGGTCTGCCCTATTAAGATGGCCAAGGGGAACTGGGGAGTTCTTTCGATCCGGATGCCGGCGAGTAAGGAATTCCTCAATGAATTCGAGATCCGGTACGCTCAGATGGCCGCTCACGTCATGAGCCACGTCATCCAAAAGGGCTGATTCTCTGACTCTCCAAAACTCCAATAAAATCAGTAGACGCACACGCGTCAGATCTCATATATTGGCGCCTTTCCGTCATTTCGGAGGCGCTACCGCATGGTCATCATCACGGTTCTTCACGTTGTCGTTTGCTTGCTCTTGATCGCTCTCGTTCTTCTTCAAGACCCTAAAAGCGGCGGAGCTGGCGGCGTATTCGGCGGCGGCGGATCGAATTCTTTGATGGGCGCAACGGGTGCGGTGACTTTCTTGACGAAACTCACTCGTTACTCGGCGATCGTTTTCGGTGTGACTTGCATCCTTCTTTCGCTCTTCTCGAAGCCGAACGTCGGTTCGGTTCTTGATACGGTTCCAGCACAAGCAGCTCCACCAGCAGCAACAGCTCCTGCGACAGAAGCAGCGCCTGCGCCGACATCTGGCACTGAAACAGCGCCAGCAGCACCGGCTGAACAACCAGCGGCAAAGTAATTGTCTCGCAAGCTCATCATTCCGTTTTCTGTTTTTTTGATCGCCGCATTGACGGCGATCTTTGCTTTTCGGACTTCTGACTCCGCAAAAGGTCTCATTAAAGTTGGTCGCATCGACAGCATCGAAGGCGACGTCACGATGAAGCTTCCCGGCTCAGTCAAAACCGAGCCCGCACATGCAAAGCAAGATCTCTACAGTGGTCAGCTGATTTTCACTGAGCGCGCATCACAAGCAGTGCTGTCGCTCAATGGTGGAACTTCAGTTCGCGTTGAACCCGCAACCCGCTTTACTGCCGAAGCTGATCGCGCCATTGAAGGTCTGATCGCCGGAACTGTCGTCGAAGGTTCTGTGACTCTCATCACTCAGGGTGAAGCCGGAACTTTCAAACTTTTCAAAGATGGCCGCGAAGTCGCACTCGATACTGATCTCGGAGTTCGTATTCCTGTGGTGCAAGTTCCGATCAATGCAGGCGCGACAACGGCGTCCGCACCTGAGGCCGAGAAAGCCGTTGTGGTTTCTGAAGCGACTCCGAACCCAGAAGTCGAATCAACACCGACACCTGCTCCAGCCCCGATCGATTTTGCAAACACGAAAGGTGCGCAACCGAATGCGCCTTTGACGAATGATGAAATCCGGAGCGAGCTGCGCGGACAAACTCCGTTCTTTCAACGTTGTTATCTTGCCTACGTGAATCGCTCAGGTCTTGATGCGCAAAAAGCCGGCGTGATCACGGTCGGCTTTACCATCGGAACCAACGGCAAAGTCAAAGCAGCGAACTTGATTCGCTCAGACTTCAAAGATTCGACTCTCAACAATTGCCTCGTTGAATCCATCGGCCGCACATCATTCCGCGCCTTCGACGGCGACGATATTCCTGTCTTAGAATTCCCGATCGACTTGGGCTGATTCACCTTCCCTGGGGAAGGTGAATCTTGCTTTATTCAAAATTCCATCGCTAATGACGTACCGAGTTCGGCCCGGCCAGCGCCCCGGTCGATAACATCGCCAAGGT
>DATLHP010000124.1:0-2689 GCA_035539835.1 Bdellovibrionales bacterium | reverse complement strand
GAGCTACCGACGCTCCCAAGCGTCGGGTATGAGCTGAGTCGAGTGATTTCGGATCCGATGTCATCGACTAGTGATATCGAAAAAATCATGGCTGGTGACCAGAGCTTGACGGCGAAAGTTCTAAAACTCGCCAACTCTGCTTACTATGCGATTCCAGGTGGTGTTTCGAGTCTTCAGCGAGCCGTTGGTTATATCGGCTACGATACGATTCATCAGCTTGTGCTCTCAGCGAGCATCATGAATGCACTTGATTCGAAGAGCTCGGAGTATTTCAATCTGCATGGATTTTGGAAACACGCTATCGGTGTTGCGATGGCGGCTGAAACGACGGCTCGAATTCTCCATTACAGAACACCATCGGATCTTTTCACCTGCGGTCTTGTTCATGATATGGGGAAAATCGCCCTTCATATCGTCGACACAGAAAACTTCAAGCAGACAGTCGACTTTGCTCGTGAAAAGGGTCTTAGCCTCCATGAGGCCGAAGACGCACTTCAAGTCGCCAAGCATTCGACCGTTGGTCGATTGCTTGCAACGAAGTGGCGACTCCCAATGGCAATTCAAGCTTGTGCGGCTCATCACCATCAGCGCGACATGGCGCTTCGTGGTGGGCTGTCGAGCGATCTCAATCACGTCGTCGACATTGTTTATCTTTCGAATCTCTTGATTCATGCGATGAAGTTCGGACACAGCGGGCACGACAAAGTGCTTGGCGTTCCGAAAGAGGTTCTCGATCGCATGCAGCTGACGCCTGAGAAGCTTGAGGAGTTGATTGCTGAAATCAAAAATTCGATTGCGAATGCAGATAACTTTCTGAAAATTATCGGGGGCTAAGTCGTGAAAGATCGTACCGACATATTCGCGGTCGTCGCACACGAAGCCATTATGGGCGTCGCGGTCTTTCATCGTATCGGTGGAGAATGCCTTTACACCAATCGCATCGCACGCGAGTTCTTAGAGTTGCCAGCAGGCGACGGCGATGAGAACCCGGCGCTGCATATGTCTGAAATTATGACTCTCGGCGATCGCCCTGGTTTTGCTCGCGCTTTTCGACCAGAGATGATCGAGCACGAAGGTTTTTACCAAGAAGTGCTTCTTCGAAAGAAGAATGGCCACGGAATGGTTTCTAACGTCGGCATCAAGCATGCCGTGATCGAAAACGGAGTTCCCGTCGTGCTCGTGATGTTTCAAGACATCACGATTCAAAAGAAACTTCAGCGCGAAGTTTTGGCGAAACAAGAAGAGATCAACAAAGCCTATGCAGAGCTCCTTGAGCACAACAAACAGCTCAAGGCTCTCGATCTTGCAAAAGATCGTTTTGTCGCATTGACCACGCACGAGTTGCGAACGCCATTGGCAGCCATCGTATCGACCGCAGAAGTTTTGAATCTGAAACTCTATGATACTGAAGAAGAGAAGTTCGAGTTCATTCGAACCATTCATGAGCAGTCTTTGCATTTGATGGAACTCGTGAATGACATTCTCGACTTTGCGAAAATTCGCGCGGGCAAAATGGACTTCTATGTTGAGCATGTCAATTTGGTTCCGCTCGTGGATCGCTTGCTATCCAACTTTCAGAACATGGCTGATCAGAGCCAAGTGACTCTAGAGTTCAAAAAGCCGTCTGAGGAAATGCTGGCGTGGACCGATATTCTGCGAATGAAAGAGATTGTTAACAACGTTCTGAACAATGCGATCAAGTACAATAGAAAGGGCGGGAGCGTCGTCGTTTCGATGGAGAAGCTCGGAACGATGATTCGTGTTTGCGTTGCAGATACGGGACCTGGAATCTCGCCTGAAAATATTAAAAACGTCTTCAATGAATTTGAAACCGTGGGTCAGGTTGCCAAACACCACAAAGGCACTGGCCTCGGAATGCCGATTTCAAAACAGCTCATTGAAAAAATGGGTGGTTCACTCACTCTTGAAAGCGTCGTTGGCCAAGGAACTGTGTTCTTTATCGACGTGCCCATCGAAAAAGTTCTTCCAGAAGAAATGTACAATACTCGCCCAGATGCTTGGGCTGATCTCGCAGCTTAATGCTCAAGCGGCAGCTTCAAAACAAAGCGCGTGTTGCTCGATGTCGGGTCTAAGTAGAGGTCGCCTTCGTGATCTCGAGCAATCGACAACGAAATGCTTAAGCCAAGACCGGTTCCGCGACCTACATCTTTGGTCGTGAAGAACGGCTGAAAAATTTTGCTCCGATGTTCCGGCAAAATGCCAGTTCCTGAATCAACGACTGCGAACTCGACTTGAGAGTCGATGACTCGAGCTTCAAGCCGAATCCAGCGTTCTGCGCTGCCTTCGACGGCATGGTACGCGTTCGTTAAAAGGTTCAAAAGAATCTGCGAAATTTGAACGCTTCGACAATCGATTTGAAGTCCTTCGATTTCAGAGAGATTTGTTTCGAGGGTTATGTCTTTTCCGCGAATGCGTTCCGTACACAATGAGAGAGCGTCGTTGACGATACTCATGAGATTCGTTCGGCGATACGGGTCTTGATTGCCTTCGCGCGCAACCGTTCTAAGCCCTTTGACGATGAGTGCGATGCGATCTGCGGTTGTCTCGATTTTTTCGAGAGTTTTTGCGATTTCCTCAGGAGGTATCGTCGTACGGCTCATTTTTGAGCGCATCATCGACGCTTGGCCGATAATGATTTGAAGAGGGTTGTTGATCTCATGCGCGACAC
>DATLHP010000123.1:0-10986 GCA_035539835.1 Bdellovibrionales bacterium | reverse complement strand
GTCCATATTCGGCTTCGAGTTTAAGTCCGACGTGAGTCATCACAGAGCGACGATCTTGGGGTTTAAGTTTTTCAAGATCGCGCAAGCTCCATCCGTTAAAGCGCGTGTTAAAGCCTTTGGTGATTTCGCCCTCACAACCTTCGACGACAGCACTTTTGAGTAGTCCAGACGACGTCCAAGTAGAAACAGTGTCGTAGATTGAAAGTTGGTTTTCACTTTGCGGTATTTGAACGGTGCGAGTTTTCGTGTTGGTTTGCGGAGACAAGTGCCATTGCGGAATCAGAATTGTCGGTGTCCGTTCACTCGGAGTGAGTGGTGGAGTCTGACATGAAGAAAGACAAAGAAGTCCGATCACGACGGCAATGAATTGTTTCATGTCTCTATGAGAACATGAGTCACCTTGTCTCGACATCGGTCAACTGCGCGCGTTATTGGTTTTAGAGATTGCCCAAATTACCTCAGCACTCATAGAACAAGTCAGTCTTGTTTAACGGAGGTTTTTCGATGAGATCTGCGACTTCGTTTAAGTGGATGTTTGCGATTCTTTTCGCTTTCACGATTGCTGCTTCAGATACAGAAGCTTTCGCACAAGACACAGACTTCGAAAAACAAGTTCGTGCCGTCCCGGTCTTTGGTACGACAGTGCTTCCACAAATCGAAGCGGCGCTCGTGAAAGAGGGCTACGGAAAATCAAAAGACGGTGATTCTTTCGTCGTCGATTGGACCGAAAAAAGCTTCCTTGCGAACATCTATTATTCGAATCCTGCTACCGGTCGCGCCGCCGTTATCGTCGTCCTCGGAAACATCGAAGATGGGGTTAAAATCGACGCGATTATCACCAGCTCCGAGTTCATGTGATCTGTTAGGATCCTGACACCGTGTAACGATTAATGGCATTTGGCGGTCAAGCCCGATGCCCGCATCAAAATAGCCATACTTCACGATCGAGTCCGGCGGCATAGACGCTGCACCATGTGCTTCCGTTCATATTTCTATGCTTTTAAAGGATTCGTTATGAATTGCCGCGCTTTAGTTGCACGTCTTTCGGTGGCTCTCTTGGTTCTCGTCATGGTTCCGGTGGTCTTCGCCGCGAACTTGGCTGAAACCCTTCGCAAGGAGCTTGGTCCTAAGCCTTCACGGGCAAAGATCATGGAAGCTTTGCGCCGTCATGCACCCAAAGGCCTTGATGTAAAAGCTGAAGAAGTTCTTCTTCCTGCTGAATACACAAAGATTATCTTCGGCGAAGAGATGAACTCGTTCATTGAGTCTGCTCAGCGCACGAATCCGTTCTTGAATCCAGAAGCTGCTAAGAGTGGGTTCATGGTCTCTAACGAAGTAAAAGACTTGGCGGCATGGCCGTTTAGCCCGACAAACGGTGGAGCTGCGTTTCTTACTCCACGTTTCGTAATGCCGGCGACCGACGTTCAAATCGGTAACATGATCGATAAAAAGGACATCCAACCAGACCTGCTCAAACACATGATCAGCGTTGATCCGAAGACTGGTAAACAGATGTTGAGCTTCTGGTTCCACCCAGAAAATCCAGACGCTTATTCTGATTTCGTCGCTGGCGGCGCAAAAGCCCCTGGTGTTCCTAAAGAAGGCTACGGCGTTATTTGGGATTACGTATCGATCGCACCAAACGGACCGCGTTCACTCATGGCTTTGAGCACGAGCCAGCCACAATTGAAGCCGCTTTGGGTAAAAGTGAACCTTCATATGAAACTCGACGGTTCGAGCCGTATCATTGCTCCACACAAGGCGGCGCGCTCGATTCTCGCAACTCGTCTTCTTCAAGAGAACCTAACGCCAGAAATCGAACAGAAGTGGGGCTTCCGCTTCCTTCCAGAAGTTTTGGCAGACAGTCTTCCGTTCTCAAAGCGTTCAAACGTTATTCGTGATCCGACTCGTCTGACTGAAATCAAAGGTTCGACTTACGTCTATGCATACGCTGTTTTCTCGCCGCATACTTCGGGTAAGAAAGAAGACATCGTTGCTCGTCAAATCCTCGGCGAGAAAGCGACGAAAAAAGAATTCGAAAAACTCGCTCGTCAAACGTTCCGTTTGATGGCGCGTCCATTCGCGTACCACGCTCTCGTTTCAGGTGCGAACTTCGAATGGCACTCGGCAAACTGGATGGTTGAGCGCAAAGCTGACGGAACACTTGGTGATCACGTCATGCTTCAAGATATGGAAGCTCTTCGTTACGATCCGAAGATTGGTATCTGGAACGGTGGTTCGGCGGCCGGTATGCAGGCTGTTCAACAGCCGTGGCTTCTTGCGAAGTACGGAAATGCGATTGGCGAAGTTTGGGAAGGACACCAAGATCCTAACCACGCCGATCCGAATTCAGATGAAGCTTATGTTGAACTCAACGCACCAGACTTCTTAGCTGACGAATACCTCTGGCGTGTTCGTGGACTTAAAGAGAGCGCGAGCCCGAAAGATCAAACGACGATCGAAAACCTTTGGGGTTTCTCGACGGTCGTTGATGCTGCTCGCAACTTTGGCGTCGGCATCATGGGCTACAACCTCACGAATGCAGAAGTCGAGCGTTGGATGGACGAAGAGATGGCGAAAGCCTTCAACGAAGTCCTCCGCACTGAGCTCAAGATTCCAAAGAATGTGATTGCTGATGTCACCGCTGATCAAATTCTTCACGAAGTGAAGTTGACGAAGGGTTACGAAGCACTTTCGTACGGTGTTAAAGGTGTGATGTCGGGTGATGAAGTGAAGAACATCCGAGCACGCCTCGCAACAGAAGGCGGTCTCGTTCGCGCGCTTCATCAAGTTCGTGCGTACCTTTATGACAAGACAACGACACGTGTTCCAGCGATTCCTGAGATGCAAGAGCTTCTTGCAGAAGAAGGCAATCGTTTGACCTCGATGCAACGTAACACTCGAAAAGAGTGGGCTGAGCTTTCAACGACACGCAAACGCAACAAGCAAACGTTCTTGTTCCATGAAAAAGCACGCATCATTGAAGTTCGCGACGAAACTTATGGCTGGCTCGGATTCATTTCTCTTGAGGCCGACCACAAGCCAGGAACGCAAGCGTTCTACCAAGCTGCTGCGAATATCTTGAAGCGTCCAGTTGCCGGCTTTAAGCCACAAGCTGTCGCGGTCGCTGCAGACGGCACAGCAGGTCCTACTTTGGTGAAGACACGCGCGCGCACAAAAACGTGCAGCGCTGTTATTGGAAGTGACGTAACGAAACTTCCACAATCGTTCGGTGATCGTTCAGGCGGAACGAAGATTTATCGCTAATTGGTCGAGAGATTTTAGAGAGATCGCATGAAAACGCTACGTAACGTCCTTCTGATCGTTCTTGTCATGAGCCTTGGACAGTTCGCTTTTGCGAGCCCTGAGGCTGCGCGTGCGGCGTTCGAGCGTTTGCTCGGCGGATTCGATGCCGTAACACCATTCCGTCCAACGGAAGGGATTGAGCTCGAAGGAAGTTTCCCTGGAGAAACTCGAGACGAGGCGTTCTCGAAGGTCGAAGCCATCATTAAAGACGTCGTTGGTCCGATGATCTATCCGAATGCGACGGTTTCTTTCGAGCGGTACTCGTTCGAAACTCGCGGTGGCGACCCACGCTCGGGAACGAAAGTCGTATTCACCAATAAAGAAGGCCGTCGCATCGTTTGGGAAGTCAAAGACGACGGGTCGATCCTTCCGACAGGCGGTGAGAAGCGTTTTGGCGTCGAAATCGTTCCTGCGATTCTTTATACAAAAGCAGATCGCGAACGCGCAAAGACGATGATCGCTGAATTAACGAAGCATGGATTCCAGGCAGAGCCGGCGAGTTCCGCATTGCAAGGTCACGCAGGATTTTCGAGTACGGGTCCAGTAGATATGCTCACCATCACTGAGCGCGAGACCGTAGCGCAATCGATGCTTGTTATTTGGTTTTTTTCAAAAATCGAAAAAGATCTGATTCGCCTCTATGACGTTCATCCGGATCGCGCCAGATTTGCAAAGCCGGCTCCACAGAGCGTTGTCGATTTCATTTCTGGAAACCAGTTCGATCTCGATAACACGAATCTCTACCAGTTCATCGACAGTCACTACTTCTATCGTTACTGGGCGCTGAACATGAGAGCGCTCTTCCAATTCGGTACGATCGAGATTCGACCTCTCAACAGTACGACTGATACCGCTCAGATCGATCAGCTCATGGATCTGATTTCGACAATGGTCGTTGCGATCAAGACGAAGAACCCTGCATTCATTCAGCTCATGCAAGATCATCTCGAGACTGATATCACGGTCGAACAATTCGCTGATGCTATGGGCATCAAATCGCTTCAGAAGAAAATCCGTGCGGATCAAAAGATCGGTCGTCCAATCGGTTCGTGCTCTCTCGCGGTGGGGGCTTGATCATGATGAAGCGTCTCGTTGCCATCGCTACCGCTCTCGTAGTCTCGACTTCGGTCGTTCTTTCGTTGGGTATAAACACCGCATTCGCAGCTCCACTCGCGAAAGTACAAAGCAAAGCATACTACTACGATCCAGTCGCGAAGACGGCACTCGCATTCGGTATTACGGCAGGTCTTTTTACTCAAGCCGAAGCTCTTAAGATTTCTGATGCACTCATGGGTGCAAATCCGAATGACGTTAAGCCTGTGCCTGCGGCATTGCGTGAGCGTTGGAATTTGGCACTATACATGGCGCAAGCCGTGACTTCGATGAAAGCTCTTCCGAATTACTTCGGTCTTGGATATGAGATCGAGAGCGGTCATGAAACTCTTCGTTCATGGAAAGACTTCGACGCCGGAGCAAAAACCATCTTCGGTATGGTTCAGGGAATCTTCGGTGGTACCGCGAATTCAATGACGAAAGGGATTGATACAGCCAAGGGTGATAAGCCGATGGCTGAAACTCGCGATGGTCAGGGTCGTAAGTGGGATATGAAGCTTGAGTGGATTCGTGAAAACGAAGGCACTGCAACTCCGAGTGGTTGGGAAACGAATTCCCCTCCGTTCATGAACGCCGACGAGATCGAACTCTTCGCGGCGTTTTTGACGAAACTTGGCAATTCTCCGTTCGGGCAGAGCGGAGACTTCACAGGTATTCATCAGAACTTCGATGTTACTCCAGTCGGCCAGAAGGCTGATCCAGGAGTTGTTGCACGTACGATTGCAAACTTCATCTTGCTTCACGAGCAGTTTAACCCTGCGATCTTCGCTGCTCTTGAAGTCGAGCGTTACGGTGGTTATGAGAATCTTTTTGCACGCCCATACATCTTCGATCACCCCGAGTTTTTGAACCTCTTGAGCAAAACAGCGCCTGAGAAAATGACGCCTGAGCTGATCCAGAGCTGGCAAAAACAATTCTTGCGCCGTGAAGCAGACATTCAGATCGAAAACCATTTCGATGAAGGCCCAAAGAAAGAAGCCGCGAAAGCAGATTGGCAGAATTTCTCGCACAACTGGAAATCGCGTACGGTCAAAGTGAAGTGGCACGAGAAGCTCAATCGTATCTTGGTTGAAAGCCGCATCATGGACCACAAGCCGAAATCGCCGTGGATTGCGATCAAGGGAACGCTTTTGATGCAGGCCATGCTCAATCGTTCGTACGAATTGGCGAAAGAAGGAAAGCTCTTTCAAATTGAAGTTCCGGTTCGAGGCAAGAAAGAGTCGATTCAGGACTATTGGGCACGCATCGAAAAGAATCCGAAAATGGGGATGGATGCTTTGATCGAAGCTCTTGCTCTCAAAGACAAGGGTGCGATCGGCGTCATTGCAAACCGTGACTTCAAAACAGAAAAGAACTTTGCTGCAAGCAACCAAGAAACTTACGGCTTTGAAGTCGAGTTCTTGTCGCCGAATTTCGTGATGGCTTTGACTCCAAGTGATGCGAAGCAAATGCCGAAGTGGGAGACAGCGAATCTCGCGACTCGTACTTCGATCATTTCGGCCTCGGGAGTTCCGTTCGACAATCGATACACAGACCACAAGTATTCAGTCCTGAGCGCGGGCTACCGTCTCGACATCAACAAGTATCCGTACATGGAGCCGCGCCCTCATCTCGAAGAGAGCGGTCGCCTTGAAATCATGTCGAATGGTCGTGGTATCGTCGAGATTTCTGATCTCGTTAAAAAGGCCAACGAAATCAAAGCTGTCGTTGCACCGAAAACGGCAACAGGTCTTCATCCAATGAGTTTTCACTTCCACGGATTCATGCCGAACTCGATGGTTCGTTTGAATGCGGGTGAAGTCGATCAGTTCACGCGTTTACTTGAGCGTTTGAGTCTGTATATGAACGTTGCCGACTACGCTGAATCAACGGGCGAGCGTCCTCCGCACCGTCTCGATAGCTGGAGCCTCGATCGCTACTCGCAAAAAGATCTCGCGGCGGTTCGCGATCATCTTTTGGGTCGAATCAAGCTCTCGAACTCGGATCAGAAGTACCACAACATCGGGTTCCGCCCTGTCGACAACGGCATCGATCTCGAAATGCGCGCTTCAGGCAGTGAAGTCGAGTACGGCGCTGCCGTCCTTCAGATGGCGATCAATGCGGTCAAAAACAAAGACTTCGGTCCTGCGGGCGCTTCGTCAGGAGAGAGATTCTTCATGGAACCTCAGCACTACAATAGCCCCGCTGAGTATGCTCGCTTCACGCTCGAAAATGCATTGGCGAAGAGCGGAAAGCTGTCAGCACAACAGCTTCGTCTCGCAAAGAAACTTCAATTTGAAATCTACAAGCCGAGCATGGGTTACTTCGTCTACTTCCCAGAAGGAAATACTCCTGACTCAGCTCCGTCTGACCATCTTGATACAAAATACGTTCGCACGAATTTCGAAACGAACATCGTTCTTCCGCTTCAACCTTGGGAGAGTCAGTCGTTCATTTCTGCAGCGGACAAGAAGCGGATTTCAGAGGCGCGAAGCGTTTATTTGACGAAGGTGACAGGTCTCATCCAGCGACTTCAGAAAGATCCGCAAGCGAAGTTCATGTTTGAGAAAAACGATTTCTTGTATCTCTGTGATTACCTCGAGCGTTCAACACATCCTTCGCGTCCGAATTTCTTGAAGGGTCCAGAGGCTGATCGTCAAAAGCAGATTCTCGAAAATCTCGTTTTTGAAATGCGTAGCTTCGTGGTCGAGTTTGTTAACGCGACTCGCGTCGACAACGCCTTGGCGCGCTCGTTGAGCGTTCATCCAGTGCCTGAGGTTCTTTTGACAGCAGACACAGCGGTGAAGCAAGCGACAGTCACGCCGATTCAAGCTGCGCCGAAGCTCATTAAAGAACGAGCGCGTGGTATGTCGTGCAGTTCAGCTATCGGAAAAACAGGAAGCTGATAATGAAGCGTTCATTCGTTTCGCTTAGTTTTGCTCTTCTTTTCCTTCTTCTGAGTTCAGAGAGCTTTGCAGCGAAGCTTTTTGTATGGCAGCCGACGGAGTCGAGCGTTCCGTTGATTCTTTCGCGCGAAGACGATCAGTCTCCTCAGGAGGCGGCAGTGGCTTACCTTGCTGCATTCAATGAAAACCCAGGACTCGTTGAGCTGAGCGAAGGTGATCTCGAAATCAAGCTTGAGGGATTCATGGATTTTGATCCTTCACAAAGTCAGAATCCAAAACTTCTCGTTCTCACGAGCGAGCCGCAGCAATTCCGCGGAGCAAAGAAAGCCAAGTCTTGGTTCAAGATGATGACCGAAGAAGGCGCCGACGTGTACGTGCTTCCGGTGATGCATGATGCAGGTTTGACAGAATCACGCGGTGAAGAGTTTCGCGCTCTTTTGACCGAGAACTTCGACGGAATACTTTCTCTTGGCGGTGCCGACGTGCACACGTCGCTCTACAATGAACCGAATCGCGAAGCCGAACACACATTCTTAGAGCGCGATCTTTCAGAAGCAAAAGTGATCAAGCGATTCCTCGACACAGAAACGAATGCGTGTTTTGGAATCTGCCGAGGCGCCCAGCTGACATCTGTCGTTTTGGGCTACAGACTTCATCAGGACATCGCTATCGAAACGACGAATGGACATTACCACGTAGCCCACGATCATCCGATCGTATGGCTCAAAGTCGAAGATTCGATCTTGAGAAAAGCTCTGAAGAAATACAAAACAGATTACCCATCACAGCATCACCAAGCAGTCATCGCTGAATCAAACCCAGGCGGGCAGCTGACGCTCGTTGCTGCGCACGACCCTGGCCAAGGCAAAACCAAAATCGCAGAAGCGTTTGAGTACAATAACGGCCGCCCAGGCTTTCTCACACAATGGCACTACGAGCGCGACAAAACGAACAAAGGCCAAGTCGTGATGAACCTCGCATACAAAGAGCTCTCGCGCGCTCAGGCGCTACGCAGCTGCCGTGCTGCGGTCGGTGAGTAATTACAAAATCAATTTTCGAAGCTCAGTCTGCGAATACACGTAGTCAGCGTAGACCATCGTGTTCATGACGTTTCGGTGGCCGAGTGCCACCTGAACGAGTCGAATGTCTTTTGTCTTCTTATAAAGCTGAATCGCAAACGTGTGTCTGAGCGAATGAAGCTTCTTTGGGGCTGGTCGATAAAGATCCCAAACCTGTCGAAGACGGTTGTAGGTAATCGGAAAAAGCTCTTCGTGCGTAAGGCTGTTTGCGTAGTTCGAAAGTCGTTTGAAAAGCATCGGGGCGAGTGGAATTTCGCGGTCGTTGCTGCCCTTCAAGCCGAGAATCAAAACGGATTGTTCGTATGAGTTCAAACTCGCTTTCGTGAGATTCAAAACTTCTTGTGCTCGGGCGCCGGTTTTCAAAGCGAGAGTGAGTGCTAAAACATTTCGGGTGTCGGTTTCGATCGATGCACTGAGAATTTTCTCGAGATGTGTGACTTCATTCGGAAGCAGATACTTGTTTTTGTTGAGCGCGTATCTCTGCTGCATGTTTCCGGCCCCGATTTTTATGCGCAGCATTCGCCGCGCGTGTAGAAAACCTTCGAAATCCTACTTTTTGAGCAAAGCTTCGATCCTAGAAAGCATCTCTATATTGCTCAATAAAATCAACTACTTAATCATGTGACTTATAACTAAAAGCCACAATCAGTAAAATTGTATGGTGAAACACCACATTTAGTATAGTGTTTTATCTATATAAAGTGAGTATTTCACAACACGCACTTTTCGAAGGATGCAGGATGAAAAATACGAAGGTTTCAGCCGACGGCGCTGCGAGTGTCGATCTACTCGATGAAAAGAAGATGCCCCTCCGCGATCGATATCTGCTCGAAAGAGATCGAATTCAGCACGAAATAGGGGGTCTCAACCGCATTCTCGAAACTCTTGGATTGAGTCAGCGCAAGGTTTGCCAACTTCTTCTCGTCGATCCATCGGCGTGGACAAGATGGAACAAAACCGAAGCTCCGCCACACATCTACCAAGCTCTGCGCTGGCTCATTCAGCTCAAAAAATTAAACCCAGACATCACAGGACCGTCGGATTTCGCCCGTCGTCTCGACGTCATCAAATCGAGCACACAAGCCCAACTCAGAGAGATCGAAGGCAACGTCGCACAAATCGAGCGAGCACTCACCATTGCTCCGGTTTCAACGACGCAATTCACCGTTGCGGACGACACGTTGGAGCGCGCTCTCGAGGCGCAAGAAAAGCGATTTAGGAAAACGATTGAGGCTCTTCAAGCAAAGATCGATCGCATGAGCGCGCCAGTTGCGAAGAAAGCAAAGGCGCCCGCGAAGAAAAAGAAGACCAAGCCGAAAGCCGCGCCTAAGAAGCGTCGTAAAAAAATGAAAGCAAAGCCGAAGACGCAAAGCCGCCGGCCACAGAAATCAAAGGCACGCAAAATCAAGGTTTCAATAAAGCGAAGAGGAAAGCGTTTCCGCAGCGGAAACTAAATCCACCTTCCCCAGGGGAGGTGGTACTACCCGCGAAGACTTTCTGCGTATTTCTTGAAGTTGTTCAAGATAGCCTGCCAGCCGTCGCGTTGCATGGCCTCGGGGTTTTCTTTTTCGGCGTCGAAGACGGTTGTCACTTTTGTCTTTTCACCGAGGCTCTCGAAATCGGTCGTGGCTTTACGGCCGTCGCCCATTGTGTAGGTGATCTTCTTTTGGTCGACGACCTCGTCGTAGATGGCTTCAAACTCAAAACCGAAGCTTCCGTCTTTGGCTTCCATTCTTGCGGCATAGACTCCCCCAACTCGCAGATCGTTCTTAGCCCATGGGCACTGCCAATCATCCGAAGCGAAGTTCCACTTCGTAATGTGCTCTGGCTTTGTCCAAGCTTCCCAAACTTTGCTGGTGGGTGCTGCGATGGTGGCTTCGATTTTGATTTTGCTCATTTGGGATTCCTTTCCGCAAATTTAACAATCACTCGATTGGTTTTAGGCCCTGTGCTTCAAACCCGTAGACCTTC
The DNA here is from genome assembly GCA_035539835.1 of Bdellovibrionales bacterium. GTDB lineage: Bacteria > Bdellovibrionota > Bdellovibrionia > Bdellovibrionales > JAMPXM01 > DATLHP01. The sequence continues at coordinate 632 of DATLHP010000123.1, read as the reverse complement.
AGAGCGTTATTGTAGAACACGTCTTTCCAATGTTCTTGAGGAATGGCTTTTTTGACGGCCTGAATATAAGGCTTCATCGGCTGAAGGGGCCAATCGGTTCCGTACATGAGCTTGGATGGGTCTTCGATGAACCCGAAAGCCCATTTGATCGGCTTAACGACATATTCGTCCCATTGCTCTTTCGGCTCGTACTCTTGTTTGCCTACCAAAAAGGCAGAGACGTCGGCGTACACGTTCTCGTTTTTATAAACGACCTCGGCTGCCGTTTCGACCCAAGGGTTGCCCAAGTGAGCGATCACGAATTTCACGTCGCGGTACTGAACCGCGATTTCGTCGATCTGAAGTGGGTCTGAATATTTCACCAGAGCATCGGATGTCGAAGTATCGCCGGTGTGGAAAACGACCGGAACCTTGTACTTACGGGCGAGGCGATAGGCGACATGGTAATTGGGATGGGTTGCGTATTGGTGAACGTAGCCCAAGTAAATCTTAATACAGCCGAACTGTTTCGACTTCAGACCCTTTTCGAGGCGGGCAACTTCAACAGTTTTTCCGCCGACGCCGGCGCAGTGAATAAGTTTGAGCTTGGACGGGCTGATGCCTTCTTCATAATTCGGTGAAATCGACATCGC
>DATLHP010000122.1:0-1605 GCA_035539835.1 Bdellovibrionales bacterium | reverse complement strand
AATAAGTCCAATAGACTTCTTCAAGGCGACCATTCCTGAAAATCGGAACGAGAGCATTCACATTCCAAGTCGCGCCCGCCGTCTTCATCACCGTTTCGATTTGCGGACTGATAATTGGCCATACCTCAGGCCAACAATCGATGGCTCGCTGGCCCATCGCCTTCGGGTGCTTACCAAGCCCGAAGCTCGGCATGTACGCGTCGTTATAAAAACAGATGAGGTTCTCGCCCCAAAAAACGAACATAGGATGTTTGTTTCGGAAAACGATTCCGAGCACGATCTTCAGAGCTTCAGGCCAAAGTTCTGCTGGTCCGAGCTCATGGCGCGACCAATCAATCGAACGCGCGAGTCGCCCAGTCTCACTATCATCAAAAAAGTAGAGAGGGTCTTTTACCAATCCGAAACCTCACAAATGCTGCAAGGCTCTTTCTCTAGTAAATTGATCGGCTAAACCACTGAGTTTATTAGTTGTTGCGACAAGTTCACAAATATGTGGCCAAAACTCAGGCCGCTAAAACTGGGTGGCATTTTTGACATGGCTCGTGAGGTTAACGGATTGCGCTGCCTTTGCGTTTGGACTGCTCGTACTCGCGATTCAGCTGCTCTTGCCAAGCCCGCTCTTTTTTCAGACGCGCCTCTTCACGAGGGAGCTCTTCAAGAGCCGACCCGAAGTTCTTCGAGAAGAAAAACATCGAATAGAGATTCGCTCTTCCCGCTTTTTGTTTCTTCGAGCGTAAACCTTCTTTGATTCCTTTTGACTCCATCTCGGCGACTTCGCGCCAAAGAGCCTGGCTCTGGCTATCGCAGATTCTAAAGAGCTTCATTCGATATTCGTCTCCGCGTTCAGTAATCAGCTTGAGACGCTCGATCGTCGACCGCTCGACAGTACAGTCGAAAGACTCTGCCGCAAGCGTCATCGAAGGCATCATGATGAGAAGCAAAATGAAGATCGATTTCACGGAATACTCCTCGAAAAATCATAGATTTACAGAGCACGGTCCATGCCATGCCTTAGGCCCACTCTGCATAGAGGTACCTGTCAAAGTTCGAGTCAGCTGCATCGGAATCGCATGCCAAATTCTGTCTTTCATTGGCCCGGACGCTCCTCAAAACCAACCAGACAGGGCCCGCCTTGGAACAGGCTTCGCAAACCATTTCAGTTGAGCAAAACGAAGCGAGATTGATAATGAAACGGATTTTCAAAATACTCTTAATCGCAAGCCTCCCAATGATTTGCTCATTCCAATCATTTGGATTCTCGTTCTCACCAAACGACGTATCGACGCTCAAACACCAGATCGTGCTCAACGGAAACGAGGCGGCTGCAGAGAGTGACTCGGCAAAGTTCACGGCTCATCTCGAAATTCTCGGACCAAAAGATCAGCAGCTTGGCGTTTGCACCGGGATTATCGTTGAAAAAGACATCCTGCTCACCGCCGGGCATTGCTTTGCAATCGATGGCGTTGAAAAGGTGCGAGTTAATTTTGGCGTCGGTGGGGAATCAGGATTTTCGGATTCCGTCGACACAACCGACTACACTTTCTGGCATCAAAAAGGATCAGAATTTCGAAATGAGTACGCCGATATCGCTCAAGGATATGAGGG
>DATLHP010000121.1:0-6597 GCA_035539835.1 Bdellovibrionales bacterium | reverse complement strand
CGACAGTGCGATCGGTCGACTTTTCAACGATAACCAGGACCTCTAGCGGGATCGGCATCTTCGTGAAAAACGCGCGAATATCGCTGAGAGACGTCGGCAACCGACGTTCTTCGTTATAAGCAGGAATTACGAACGAAATAGTATCTCGCGACATGACTTAGAATTATCTCCCGATTTACAATAAAGTCAAAACGCAGAGGACCGCAAAAACGAAGGACCGCAGCAACGCGAGGACTTCGTCAACGCAGGGCGGAGCCCGTAGTGATACTAAACAGACGATCCGGCAGTTTGATTTTGCTCATCATCCTCGCAGCGGCACTCGCTCTGAGGTCGATTGGTCTTGAATTGAAACCAACCCACTTTGACGAGGGGATCAACGGTAATTTCGTATTCAGGATGTGGAGTGACGGTTTCTATCGTTACGATCCAAACAACTTTCATGGACCTCTTTATTTCTACATTCTTCAGCTCGCCGAAACAGTTTTCGGATTCGGTATTTTCGGTTACCGGTTCGCGACTGGACTCTTGTCGCTAGCGATCATCTACATCATCGGCAGCCATCGTCGTTTTGTTGGAAACTCTGCGTTGTGGGCGGCTGCGGTTTATGCGGTCAGTCCCGCGAGTGTCTTTTATTCTCGCTACGCGATTCATGAAACGTTGTTCATTCTCTCGCATGTTGCATTTGCTTTCGGTTATTTGCTCTGGCGCGAAGAGAGATCAAACAAAGCATGGGCTTGGATGGCTGCGGCCGTTGTTACTGCCGTGACGACGAAAGAAACGTTCTTCATTTTCTTCGGCACGTGGGCAATTGCGATTTTTGTCGATCAGTTTGCGACAAAGCTTTTCAAACTCAAAGTGACTGCTGAGCCGACTCCGCCGAAAGCCTCACCGGTGAGCGAACGAGTGGCAATCAATTTGGTTGCGGCCTTTGTTACGCTCGCGCTCTTCACCGGATTCTTTATGAATCTTCAAGGGGCGCAAGATATGTTCACGGCGCTCATGATCTGGACAAAAACCGGAACAGGAGCGACTGGGCACGAAAAAGAATTTAGATATTGGATCGACTTGATGAACCGCTACGAGTGGCCGTTTCTCGTCGCGCTCGTGCTAACGCCTGTCGTTTATTTCCGCGCGAGATCGCGCGCTATGCGCCTTTTCACTTTGGTCGGTTTCGGAACTTGGCTTGCCTACAGTCTGATTCCATACAAAACGCCGTGGTTGATTCTCAATATTCTGTGGCCGCTTTCATTCGTCTTTGGATTCTTGATCTGTGGTCGTGCTCGCTGGCTCGAAGAATGGCTCCCGAAAAAGTATTATCTCGTTCGTCTTTTGTTCATCGTCGCACTTTTGTTCACGATGGTGTCTTCGATTCGCATGACGATGTGGCTCAACTTCGATCACTACAACGATCTTAAAGAACCCTACGTCTACGTCCAAACCACTGATCAGTTCAAAGTCGTCATGGATACGATCAGTGCGCTCGTTGAAAAACGTCCTGAAGAGCGCGGTATGTCGCTCGCTGTTCTCAATCAAGATCCATGGCCAATGCCTTGGGTTCTTTCGCGCTTTCCGCGTTTGAGTTGGGGAAAAGCGGGAACGACTCCACTTGCAGGCTTTGATGTTGTTCTTGCCGATGCTTCTGATACGGCCGTCGTTGAAAGTGGCTTACAGGGCCGTTATCTCATCATGCCGTTTCAGATTCGTGATGCTTACCAAATTGGGCATGCGTATTTGATTGAATCAAAGTTCAAAGACGTTGTTCCGAAAGGAACGCCTGATAGAACGTTCGGAGTCGAACAGGCTGTGAAGAAGTGATCGCGTTTCTGCTTCATGGCTTCTATGCCAGCTTCATTGCCTTCTTCTTGTCTTGGATTTTCGGTGGCTTGAGTGCTGGAGTTGCCGTCGTTTCAATTCTCGTCGGAGCGATCTTCGCGTTGAAACATGCAAAGCTATTACAAGCTCAAACCTCTGGCCTCACGCTCAAAGCTTTCTCGAGCGGCATGGCGGGGATGCTTGAAGCGCTCATCATCGTTTTCACCATGTATGTTTGCTGGCGCCACTTTCTTTATCTGTTTTTCGAAAGAGAGGGTGCCTGGTACACACTCAATCCGAATAACTTCGGAGATCTTCCGCTTCACATCAGCTACATCAGAGCATTTGCTGAGGGCCTACCGTTTCCGCCGGTGAACCCGGGATTTGGTACTGAGATCTTGCGCTATCCATTTGGTGTCGATCTCTATGATGCCCTTTGGGAGATTCTCGGTGTTCCGTTGCGAGCGCACTTGCTCGCGGTCGGAATGATGTGCGCTTTGGGAACGCTGATCGTGCTCCGTTGGTTTGGCGGCTGGTGGGCGATGGGCGCGTTTTTTCTCTCGGGTGGATGGCTCGGATGGAATGTCGTCACTGGATCTGCACCGCTCTACGATATTCAAGGCGCTGTCGAGTGGAAGAATATGCTTCTCTCGGTTTTCATCACTCAGCGCGGAGTGATGTTTGGTCTTCCGCTTGGGCTCATCTTACTCGAACTCGTTCGTCGTGAGTTCAGCGATGAAACGACGCTCACTCGACCTGTAAAAACGATTCTTGGTTTCATCTGGGGAATTTTGCCGTTCTATCACGCTCACTTTTTTGTGATCGTGAGTCTTTTGATGGGCGCGCTTGCAATCAATGGCCGGGGACTTCGTGGTCTTAAGGACCTGCTTCTGTCGCGCATGGCTCTGATTGCCTACCTGCCGGCGACATACTTTGTTCTGCGTACCAGTGGTGGATTCAAAAAAGCGAATATCGTTCACTGGGATTGGTGGTGGGCGGGCGAGAGTAAAACAGCGGCCACATTCATGTGGACCAACTTTGGGGTATGGCTGCTTTTGCCAGTTGCGATCGCTGTTTGTCTTGTCGTGATGAAGAATCGCTTTTCGCAAGTGCAGCGTCGTCGCTTGTGGGGCGAGCTTTTTATCGCGTTGGCCTGTTTTGCATTGTTCTTCAATCTGATGTTGGCGCCGTGGAATTGGGACAATATCAAGATCTTGATTTGGCCGTACCTACTTATCGCGCGCCTTGGATGGGTTGTCGTCGAGCCGTGCTTCCGTCATTCGGTTGGACGTTTGTTCAGAATCCCGGTTGCGGCAGTGCTTTTCTTCTCGGGTTTTTTAATGATCGCCTATTCTTTACGGGCACCTTCGGAAGTCGCGTTAAGCCTTTATCCGTTTGTCGATCTTGGACAAGCAGAGGGTGCTCTCGCCAGTGTTCCAAAGAATGCGAAATTCCTGGCAGCGCCAACACATGATCACGCCCTCACATATTTTGGTCGAGTGCGAATCATCGGACATGGCGGACATCTCTGGTCGCATGCGATCGACTATCAAGATGTTTGGGATCGTCACGAAGCCGTGATGGCAGGACGAGAAGATTGGTTGAAGCTCGCAAAAGATTTAGGTGCGACTCATATTTATTGGGGACCACACGAACGCGCGCGTTACGGTCTCGAGAGAAAGCCTTGGGCGGATACACTGAAAGACGTTTCTCGAGTACCAGAAGTCAGTATTTACGAAATTCCGTGAGGATTCAGATGAAGCTATCAGCGACGGTCATTGCATTGATTCTTTCTTCGACGTTGTCAGCTCATGCTGCACTTGAATCAGTTTCGGTATCTAGTGATGAAATCAAGACAGCGCCTCGATGGATCTATGGTTTGGGTCAGCCTCCGAAGGTTGGCGCTGATGTCTCATCGCTGTTGGCCAATGTAAAGGCGGCGCAGGCTGCCGGAAAATGGACCGATTGCATTCGCCTTTCGAAACAAGCGCGTCCGAAAGCAAAGAGTCTTTCGGCATGGCTTGCCGTCTTCGAAGTCGAGTGCGCAACAAAACCAAAATCAGCTGTTGAATCGGCTAATAGCCTTTGGGCTTCACTCGAGCATGTTCAGAGCAATGCGAGTTGGATGCTAACGGGCCCGCAAGCGCCGCGACTTCGTACGAGTGTCATGGACGGCTATCTGAAGATGCTCGAACAAGACACGAAAACCAATCGAACTCGCGCCTGGACTGCGATTGAGCGACTTCAAGGACTGTCTGCGTTTTCAGATTCAGAAACTCGAGCAGAGATGTGGAAGAGCGCCGGAGAACTTGCGTTCATTCAACAAAAGCTCGATGCAGCTCGTGATTTTTTTGAGCGCAGTCTCGAAGAGCGCGAAAGCGATGAAATTCGTCTTCGCTTGAAAGCCATCGAAGCGGCGAAAGCTGGCGGCACTATCAATGATATCCGTGCCTCAGTAGAAACGAAGCAACAAAAAGCCGCAACGGCAGTATCGACTCTTGATGCAAGCAAAGAGGAACTCGATCTCGTCGATCGCGCGACAAAAGCGCTTCGTCAGGGCGATATTGTTTCGGCGATGCAAGATTGCACTAAAATCATTCGCGACTATCCAGGGAGCGTTCGTGCGAAGTGGGCGTCAGATCGCGTCGTCGATTCGATTGCAAGTCTTGCTGATAAAACCGAGCCGAAACACATGGCGCTGCGAGAACAAGTGATCAGCGTGATCTCGAAAGCAGATCCGATGCGTTTGGCTGAGTGGGCACGAGTGCTATTTAACAGAGGCCTCTACGCCGAATCGTTGACGCTCGCAAAAAAGAGTCTTGAAGACTTGCAGGGAGCCGAGAGAACTCGTGTTCTTGAGATCGCTGCGGATGCTGCAATCGCAACCGACAACGATTCTCGCGCTCGTGAATACTTAAAAGAGTTGATTGAAAAACACTCAGGCCAAAAGGCTTCGCGCGAGGCAATTCTTCGTTCGGGAATTTTGAATTACAGAAATGGTCAGTATGCTCTTGCTGCCGCGGATCTCGAGCGCGTGAGCGCGCTTCCGATCGACGAATCCCAGAGAGTCATTGCTCAGTATTGGTTGTGGCGTTCACTTCAGAAGTCAAAAAGCGATCGCGCAGAGACAGCCGCAAGAGAGCTGATGACGAAGTTTCCTTTCAGCTATTACGGATTGCGTGCGCGATTCGAGACGAACAAAGGTGTTCTCGAATTCAAGCCTGAAAGAAAAGAAGTAAAGAGCATGCTCTGGTTCACGAGCCACGAGCGCCTCGCATGGGAGAAAATCCAACTTTTGCTCAAAGCCGGTTGGCTTGAAGAAGCTCAAGCAGAGCTCAAAGAGCTTCCAACGCCACTCAAGGCCGAGGACAAAGCGGTTCGCTCTCTCGTGTGGGCCGCTGCTGCTGGATACGTGACAGCGTCACGTCTTGCGAACATGGCGTGGGACGAGAATCCTGAATTCCGTCGACCGCCTTTCACCGATGCTGCATTTCCGCGTGAGTTCGCTGACTTTGTAACTCTTCAAGCGCAAAACCGAAAAATGGATCCTGATCTCGTGCGCGGACTGATCAAGCAAGAAAGTTCATTCAACGTGCGCGCAGTGAGCTCATCAAATGCAATGGGACTCATGCAGATGATTCCGCCGACGGCGAAAGAAATCGCACAAGATTTGAAGCTCGGTAGTCTTGTCATGCCTGAAGACATGTTTCAGCCATCGCGAAACGTGCAGATGGGAACGTACTATCTGTCGCGCATGCTTGATCGTTACAACGGAAGCGTTCCTCTTGCATTGGCAGCCTACAATGCGGGCCCATATCGAATGGATCGATGGCTTGCATCTCGTCCGAGCTTGAAAGATTTGAAGAGCAAGAAGTCGTCGAAGCCCGATGATGAAATCTGGATCGACGAACTTCCGTACGATGAAACGAGTTTTTACGTTAAGGCGATTTTGAGAAATCTGCTGCTTTACAAAGCTCTCGATCAAGGTCGAGTCGAAGTTTCGAATCCCATATGGAGTTATAAGGCGCTCGAGAAATCTGCGACGAAGTAGGGTTGATTGAAACGCGAGCGACGTGTAGCCTGATTGAAATGATTTTACGCATCATAGCATACACAGCATTGGCGCTCTCTCTTGGCGCGTGCGCAACCCTGAAAACTTCAGGTGGGCGCCCCGGTCAATCAAATGACCCAGAGATGGCGAAGACTCCGGCGACTCCGTCGACGGATTTGAGTGACTCAGGAAGCGACCTTGAGGCGATTCCACTTGAAGTGAACAAGAACGTTCTTCAGTGGATCGATTATTTTCAAGGCCGCGGTCGTCCGCACATGGAGCGATATCTCCAGCGTTCGACCCGCTACATGCCGATCATGAAGAAGATCCTTCGTGACAATGGCCTTCCAGAAGATCTGATTTACATCGCATTGATCGAATCAGGTTTCAGCTCGACAGCGCATAGCTCGGCGAGTGCGGTTGGCTACTGGCAGTTCATTCGCGGAACAGGCAAGCATTACAACTTGAAGATCGACGGTTACGTCGATGAACGCCGCGACTTCGTGAAGTCGACTCAAGCAGCTGCTGAGTACTTCAAAGGTCTCTACAGTCTTTTCGGTGCGTGGTATCTCGCGATCGCTTCGTACAACGTCGGCGAAAACCGCGTAAAAAGTCTTGTGATGAAGAACCACACGCGCGACTTCTGGAAGCTCGCTCGTGAGAATCGTCTTCCCGATGAGACGACGAACTATGTTCCGAAGTTCTTGGCTGCTCGTTTGATCGCAAAGGATCCA
>DATLHP010000120.1:0-5303 GCA_035539835.1 Bdellovibrionales bacterium | reverse complement strand
AGTTCAGGCTTTCCGCATATCCAATTGCTCCCGTTGGGCCAATCGTCATTGCCATGACAGCAAGAAAGAGTGCGGCCCAAAGTCCAAAGACGACTTCAACCTCTCCAATCATGTGAAAGAAGTTTTCGCCGATGGAGCCCTCGGGAAACTTCGCAGCCATATGTCGAAAATGGCCGCTGATGAATGTGTGAATGACAGCGAGTGCGAAAAAGATCGTAGCGAGAGCTTCAACAGGCGAAGGCTTCATACGTTCACTTCTCCTTTCGATCGCGTTGCATATAAAAGAAGAAACAGAGGAAAAGTACTACGGGAGTGAAGATCCCCGCCAAAACTTTGAGCTTCTGAATGAGTTCATCTGTGGAAATTATGGCTTGTGCTCTGACTGACCAAAAAACTATCAGTGAGAAAAGACATGCGTACGGAAAGAGTCGGATCTGTAGGAGTTTTGACATAGGTCACCCTTCGCGAGGCGATGGTGACCCTACCATCCGAGAACTTCTGCGGAGACACGGTGTCGCAGCAGAACCCAATTGAATATTGAGGTGACGATAGCACGAGATTTCGTGAAGTCGAATTTCTTTTGCGGCGTCACTATACTTGGTAATGCTAGTAGCAGTTGGAGAGCACAATGAAACTTCAGGTGATCTGGAATATAAATAGGGTGATCCAGAGTGATCTGGCTGTTTTCATAGCAGTCGACCCCAATGATTTCAGGAAGTTAAGGTAGGTATGCCCGAATTACCAGAAGTCGAAACGGTTCGCCGCGGTCTCGAGGAAATCGTGGCCAAGCGTCCGCGCATCAAGAAAATTCGTCTCTTACGAAAAGACATTCGCTTTGCGATTCCGCGCAAACTTCCGCAGTTTTTTGAAGGCGAGCGCATTGTCGGAATTCGACGTCGGGCGAAGTATCTTCTTATCGATACTGAGCATCGCAGTCTTTTAAGTCATCTCGGGATGACGGGCAGTTGGCGCGTGCTTCAAGGTGATCTTGATAAACACGACCATTTTCTGATCGAGCTCGAAGATGGCCGAACCCTAGCATTCAGAGATCCGCGCCGTTTCGGTATTATCGATTTCGTCGAGCGTGGTGCTGAAGAAACGCATGTTCGACTCAAGCATCTCGGGCCTGAGCCTTTGGATGAGTCCGCCTTCACGACGGATCTATTTTTTAAGCGATCGCGAAAGAGGAAGTCAGCCATCAAAGTATTCTTGATGGATCAAGAGACCGTCGTCGGAGTCGGGAATATCTATGCATCTGAAGTTCTCTTTCGTTCGAGAGTAAAGCCGACCAAACTGACCGGCAAGATCACCAAAGATGAGGCATCTCGAATCGTATCAAACGTTCGTCTGGTTCTCGAAGAGGCGATCGAGGCCGGTGGCTCGAGTATTAGCGACTACCGCAAGGCTGACGGCGAAAGTGGAGCGTTTCAAGACCGCTTCATGGTCTATGACCGCAAGGGCGAGCCTTGCCGAGTCTGTAAGGGACCGATTCGCTCAAAAGTCATTGGTGGACGTAGCACTTTCTGGTGTCCGCGTTGCCAACCTTGATCTAGAATTGAAAGAACATGTCTCAGAGTCTGATCAATCGCCGTTTGCCCGAGCTCGCCACGCTTGAGCGTCTCCTGAAAACACTTTCGGGAAAGGCTCGCGTTCAAGTCGAAGCCACGGTTCGATTCGATCAAATCGATTTTCCCATTCATAGCATCACGTTCGGCTCTGAAGACAAATCAGCGCCATGTCTTGGCGTATTTGGCGGAGTGCATGGACTTGAGCGCATTGGATCTGAAGTCGTTATTTCTTGGCTTCAGACGATGTCTGAGGTGCTCAATTGGGACGAAACATTTCAAGAGCGGTTAAAACATTCGCGCATTGTTTTGATGCCGATCGTGAATCCGATCGGGATGTATCTCACGCGGCGATCGAACGGCAATGGTGTCGATCTCATGCGAAATGCTCCTGTGACTGCCGATGAACCACCGGCTTTCTTGCTGGGTGGCCAGACATATTCGAACCTTCTTCCCTGGTATCGGGGCAACACAGCGGCTTTCGAGCAAATGGAAATCGAAAGCCAAGCACTCTGCAATCTCGTGCAACGAGAGGTTTTTCCATCGAAAACAAGTCTGACGGTGGACGTGCATTCTGGCTTCGGTGCAATTGATCGTCTTTGGTTCCCCTATGCGAAATCAAAAAAACCGCCGCCGCATTTATTAGAAATCACGGCGATGAAGAGACTTTTCGATCGCTCTTATCCAAATCATTTCTACCGAATCGAGCCTCAGGCAAAACAATACACCACGCATGGTGATCTTTGGGATTGGCTCTATGATGCGCACATGACAAGAGAAAAAGGGAAGGTTTACATTCCTTGGACTCTCGAACTCGGCAGCTGGGTTTGGCTGAAAAAGAATCCGCGTCAGCTTTTCTCGTCATTGGGCGCATTCAATCCAGTGCAGCCCCATCGCCTTCAACGCATTTTGCGGCGTCACCTGACGCTCTTCGATTTTCTTCATCGCGCTGTGATGAGCCCGAAACCTTGGACGGAGTTCGATCAAGACACCCGTCGCACACTTCAGCGCCGAGCCATGGATCTTTGGTATGACCCAGACCGTTGAAGCACAATTCATTCTCATTCGCGGTTTAGCACGTGAATCTCGTCATTGGGGAGACTTCCCCGAAGTTTTCACGCGGACTTTTAAAGACGCTGGTCACGCTGTGCGCGTCGATGGTTTGGATATTCCGGGATGCGGCGCTTACTCAGAAATGAATTCGCCAATAACGATTCACGGAATTGCTGGATTTCTGCGCGAAAAGCGAACCGAGCTCAATCGCCGTATGAGAGACGCCGGAGAAGAACCGCCGAAGAAAGTCTTTTTGGTCGCAGTGTCTCTTGGTGGGATGGTGGCGACAGACTGGATCACGTCTTGGCCCAATGATATCGACGGCGCAGTGTTTATCAACACAAGCTTCCGCGGATTCTCGCCAGTCTATCAGCGTTTGACTCCGAAAGGGGCCGAGCACTTGATCCGCATCATAACGACACGAGATCCGCGTGAGCGCGAACGCGAAGTTTTGCGAATGGTCAGTAATCGTCCGGAGCTTCACGATGAGGTCTCTGAAAGCTGGGAAAAAGTCTGCTTGAGTCGGCCTGTCAGTCCCGAAAACTTCGCACGTCAGCTTTTGGCGGCGGCGACTTTTAGAGCTCCCGTTCAATGCCCATCGGTTCCACTTTTGATTCTCAACAGTCGGGGTGATCGCATGGTGAATCCTGCCTGCTCCGAGATGATTTCGAGGAAGTGGGCGGTGCCGCTCGAGACGCATCAGACCTCAGGACACGATATTCCGCTCGACGACCCGCAATGGGTGGCTCAAAAGGCTTTAGATTGGTATCTCTCTCTAGAAAATAAGCGGGCCAAAGCAGTTTCTGATTAACAGCCCGCTGCAAAGGTGACACCTTTTAAGCATGCGCAACACCGTGTATGGCACCTTGATTTTCGTCGCAAGTTCCATCCTTGTTTCATTTTCGGTTCAGGCCGCAGAACTGACGACCGACTCCATTGAGTTGGTTCCGCCAGTGACAGCGGTTCCGCGAAAGCCGGCGATCGTGTCTCCGTATTGGAATTATCGCGGGACTCCGTTCAAAGATCAGATTTCACTCGGCGTTGGCGATGAGCACTACCTCAACGATGCGCCGGTCGGCGATTCTGACTACATTCAAGTTTACGGTCGGCTTCGTTATCAGACCGATCCAGAGCAGCCCTTCATGGGCACAATCGATCTCGGTGCGAGCACCTCACTCAATGTGAATAACTATTCGAACTATGAAGTCGTCCAAGCCCACGTGAATTGGGAAGAGCTCGATCCCGAAACGTGGATTCGTGCGAGCGTCTCAGTCGGTCGTCGTAAGTTCGCATGGAGCACTCTCGATTCAGAATGGCTTCTCGGCGTTGTTCAGCCTTTCAATCGTTTTGATGGACTGCGCCCAGTGGAACAAGGCTTAACCGGAGCTTTTGCATCGGTAGGCGCGGGACATTTTGATCTTTTGGGATTCGTTAGTGGCATCTACATTCCAGAGCAAGGTGCGCCTTATGAGATCAACGATAGCAAGCAAATCACGACCACAAGTCCGTGGTTTGATCCTCCGCCAGAGGAAATGATTTTCGAAAATTCTGAAGAGCGCGACGTTCGCTACGATGTTCAGATTCCACCCATCAAAGACATCGTGTTTCAGCCTTCTCAAGGCATCCTCGCCCGTGCCAGCGACCCCGATGGCGAAGGATACTACGCTCAAGTGGGAATCTTGCGAAAACCTCGCAATACGATCGCACTTCCTTTCATCGGAAAACTCTGTCTCGAAGACGCCACCAACTATGGTTGCGTTACTGTCAAGCCAGAGGTGACGTATGCGACCGTGAAGGTTGCGGATGTCGGCTATGTCACGAAGAACTATGCGTTCGGAGTGAGTGGTCTTGAAGAAGACCCGGACGATCTTGATCGAGTCGCAGAGTACAACTACCAATTGTTGGATACCATGCGGATGGTGAGTGTATTTGCTGAACTGCGCACGTTTCAATCCAGTTACTGGGGGCCGCGTCTTCGTGTCAGTTACTTGAATACAGTCGATGGGGGAAATGCGACTCTCGTTGGACCGCTCGCGACGAACACGAATGTTTTCGGCGCACGAACAATGTTTCGAAAAGCTCTGAGTATATCGGCAAAGACCCTGCTCTATCGTTCGGGCCGCTGGTCTCTCGACAACTCAATCAAGCTCATCGATGAAATGGATGAAGACGGAACTATTTTGATGGTCGATTTCGGCGTCAATATTGGTCAGCATTGGTCGATTTCAATGTATGCCGATTTCTTAGGTTCGCAGAAACCACTCGACCAAACGGACACATTCATCTCTCGTTATCGCGGCAACGATCGCGTCGCCGCGATCGTGAACTTCTTGTTCTAGTCAGGCGAAGCGGGGCTCAGTCGAGCCCGCGTTTTCCTTCGGACCAGTAAACTTTGGTAGTTACATTCGACATCGGGAAGGCCCACGATTTGAGATGAATCTTCATCTGCTGAATCGATTGTGCGCGGCCCGCCAAAATGACATGCGCACCATCGCGACTCAGACCCTTCAAGGTCTCGACGGTTTCAAACGGAACAACATCGTCTGTTGATTTCGCAAAGACGATGCTGTCATCGAGCCCAACATCGCGAAGAATTCCTTCAACTTCTTTTGGTGAAGAAGCTTCGCAAATGAACTTCACTGGATTCGAATGTCTTCGCTTCAGACTTGTCGCTAAGCCAATGGC
>DATLHP010000119.1:0-5751 GCA_035539835.1 Bdellovibrionales bacterium | reverse complement strand
GTTCGGATTCTTCTCTTTGAGAAACCGACTTACACCACTGATCGTTCCGCTTGTACCCATCGCGCAAGTGAACACGTCGACGACGCCTTTCGTTTGTTCCCAAATTTCTTTTCCGGTGCTTACGTAATGAAAGTCGCCGTTCGCAGTGTTTTCAAATTGATCAGCCCAGAAAGCATTGGGCAGTTCAGCCGCGATTTTGCGCGCTTGATGATAGAAATGATTTTCGTTCGCGAACGGAACTGGCGGAACTTTTCTGATCTCGGCACCAAGCATTTCAAGCATCTCGTATTTTTCGCGCGACTGATTGTCGGGCATTGAGATGATGCACTTGTATCCGCGAGATGCCGCAAGAGTGGCGAGAGCAATTCCGGTATTGCCTGCGGTGCCTTCAACGATCGTTGAACCTGGCTTCAATACTCCACGCTTCTCAGCATCGAGAATGATGCCTTTCGCCGCGCGATCTTTCACGCTGCCACCAGGATTCAAGAACTCCGCTTTGCCGTAGATATTGCAGCCGGTGAGCTTGCTCAAACTATCAATGTAAACAAGCGGCGTATTGCCGACGGATTCGAAGACTGTCATGCCGTTGAGTCTACCCCGAAAAAGATTGGGGCCACACCCGGTTAGCGGATGTGACCCCAAAAGTGTCGAATGGAACTGCGGTAAGCCGGATTCTGTCTTTCACACGTGATCGACCATCGTGTGAGAGGCGACTATTCCTCTACGCCACAGATTACTCTGTGGCTTTAGCAACCTTACCCGGAATCCTCCTACGAGTCGTAGGTTGAATGACGCCGTTTAACCAGCCTCATTCTTGATCCCCTATTTGGTCTTGCTCCGCGCAGAGTTTGGCTGTTTTCACTCCAGCAGCTCCCCCTGAACCTCCCGTGCCCGGTTCTGGGATCAATGCCCTGGACATTCTCTCTGTTCCACTGTTCCTCGCCTTACGGCGGGGGGTCGTTAACCCCTGCGCTACTCTGTGGAGTCCGGACTTTCCTCGTCGATCCAAAGATCGACGCAATCGCCTGCAATTCCTGGTCGGTAAACTAACAGGTGCTGTGCGTCACTTCAAGACCCTCGGCAATAAACACCCTATTGTAGGGCGCAGACTTAACGTATTGAAATGATACGGAAACGTATGAATTTCATCACGAAGTTCTTCAAGGTCCATCAAGGTCGACCGATAAGTTTTAGGGCCAGACGAAGGGAGTGGATGTGAGAAATCAGGGCGCAAAGGTAGAAGTCTACAGAGCTCGGCAGATCGGAATGGCGCTTCTTCTCTCGTTCGGGACCTTCGTCCTGTGTGCGCAGTTTGTGCGCTTCTTCTTGGGCTGATACGGTCGTTGAGTGACGAGCGCACTCAACGAAAAGACTCTTCGATTCAATCTTCATGGTTCAATCTGCGAGATCAATTGCATTGGTCAATCTGACGACGTTTTTCGTGTCGCGCGCGAAATCGAAGCCGATTTTTCGGCGCTGAAAACTCATTCGCTTGAAAAACCCGACGTCTCGATCCGACTGGTCGATGATCTATCGATTTCATCCAGCGCATTCAAATTTAGAACGACACTGGGACAGCTCTATCTCAACGGCAAAAGTCGGCAAATTCAGTTCGATGATGGAAGCCGGGCTCGCATTGAATTTTCAGATGCCGCTCGTAGAGCAGATTTCAAGCTCGGATCAAGTGCCACCGACTTCATTGAAAACTTCATGCTCGCAAGCTGGGGTGAGATTCTTGAAAAACGAGGATTCTTTCGTCTGCACGCCGCCGCTATTGCGGGCGAAGAAGGCGCTCAGTTGTTTGTCGCCTATAGCGGTGCCGGTAAATCTACTTTGATTAGCAGGGCGATTGAAAGCGGCATCAAAATTTACACCGATGAAATGGCATTGATTTTCGATGGCAGCATCTATGCCTGCCCAGTACCGTTGGCACTTGATGGACAAAACAAAAGCAGTTTAAATAAATCTCGCAGCCGCTCTTACCTCGGCTCGAGCAAACCGCTTTTTCCGCTGACAGAATCGATGCTCGCCGGACCTGCGAAAGTCCAGTCGATCGTCTTCGTCAGCAACAGCATTTCATTCGCTCGACCTATAGAGTGGATCGTGAGCGTGACGTTGGGCTTAGGTCTTCCGCAGATGAAAGAATACCTCGTAAGATTCGATAATTTCGGCTGGCTCATGAGTGCCGCGGTCCGAAGATTTGCCTTTGCTTTTACGTGTCTCATTGAGAGACGAGTCATGTTTCAGTCCGAGAATGAATTCCGGACTAGGCCGGTAAATTCCCCAATTTCTTCGCGAATTTGCTAAAATTTTCCATAATGAGATCAAACCAAAAAGGTTATTCACTCGTTGAAGTTATGATCGCGGCGGGCATCGTCGGCATCATTGCAGTTTCAATGATGAGTGCATTTCCGTTTATGACAAAGATGAACATCCGCGCTCGCTCGGGTGGATCTTGTCGTGCCTATCTCGACGCAGCTTTCGGAAGAATCGAAGCCGAAGGATTTCGCGGCTCTATCAAAGATACTTCGGCAGCTGCGATTCCGTCGAAACTGAACATGGTTCCGGCAGGCACCGGCTTACCAAACTTGGGACTCTCTGGCGGCCAGTTACATCCACAAAGTGTTCTGCCTCTTTCTCTGCTCGACTATACCAACTCCGATGAGCTCACTGAGATACGAACTCCAGGGCTCATCACCAGCAGCGTGACAGTGGTGAATGCGCTTTATCGGCAGCATAGTCCGACGATTTGCACTTCGACATACAACGTTCCAGGCAGCTCAATCTCAACGGGGCACTTTCTTCCGGTCCCTCCGACCGACATTCAGAATGAATTTGAAGTCGGCGTAAAGATTCAGCCATACGATCTTCATCAAAAGCGTGTCGTCGATTGCTCAGACCCGGGCTTCGATGGCGACCTATCTTTTCCAACAATACCTGCGCCAAAAGGTTTGAAAGTTGGCGATCCGAGTTTGGGTGCTGCGGATTCGCCGATCGCACATACGGAAGCCGAAGGCAAAGTCCCTCGATACGTTGAAGCTGCTCGCCCGCCCTTCACTCCGCACCCGGACTACGATCCGATTGCAATTCAACCGATCGCCCGACACAGACACGAGGGACCTGACAACAGTTATGACGGTACCTCTCGCGCTGAGAACAGAAACAATTTGGGATTCGCCGTCACCCTAACGGCTACTTTCAAAAACAAAGATCCGAACGACACATCAGGTAATTCGGACAAGCTGAATACCTGCACAGAGACGAGAGTCATCGCATTTGCGGCCGATCTTATTCCGCCGCCTCCCCAGCCAATTCCAGTGGTAACGATTACGCCCGCTCCTTACACCTTAACGTCGTACTGGGCAGACGAAGTGACCATTACGTTTGAGTACCGAGGTGAGCCCGGCGGGGTTTTGATGTGTCTGGACAACTCATATTACATCGGAGCCGCGTATGCCGGTCCCACACATTCAGGCGCGCCGGATTTCAAACAATACCGCTGGGAAGACACCTTGATTCCGGCACCACGCCGCAACCGCTGGCTTCCGTGCGAAAGAGTCACCGCGTGTGGAAAAAAGGGAGCCGACGTCGCACCCGGCGATATTACAGGCAATCCAAGCAACTATTTTATCTTCCGTCGATGGAAAGAGAACGGCCATCCGACTGCGAATCCCGGGCTGGATTATGGTTGCGCATTGAGAATCAAAGTTGTTGCGGTTGATCCGGCGGGAAACGTCTCCAACCCTCCTACTGAGTTCACTCATGTTATCATCGATCCGTAAAAGCCAGAGCGGCATGACGCTCATTGAGCTCTCAATTACGTTGGGTTTGGTCGGCGGACTCATTCTGATCGTTGGCACATTGCTTTCGACGATGAATCGACAAAGTGAAGGCCTGCAAGAGGCGATGGCCTTCAGCGAAGACTTGGAACGACTCCAGCTTTTTTTCGAAAAACCATTTCGTACAGCGACTGATCTACAAAATCGCGGCGGTGCGGATCTCGATGGCGAAGCGCTCACGGCTAGCGGCGTCGGACAAATCCGAAGCTACGATTCAACTGGTCTCACCAGTGACGGTGGCGCCAACCTCCTCGCCATTTTTTACCGAGAGAACAGTGTTCTCAACGGAGCAACCAGTCTCAACTCAAGCTTCACTCCGACGGCAGTCTATTTTCAGAGGCCGACACCGACGACCTACGGAATGCTCTACGTCATGAGCGGCACGCCAGGAGGCTCAGCATCGCTTGTGCCATCCCAGAGCGGCGTAACGTACGGAAAAATCACTCATCTTAAAATCACTCTTCCAAGTGATCTACGACCAAAATCGATTTCAGTCGAAGTCGCCTTAAGATATCCGACCGGAAGCCGCATCGGCGGTGGAACCAACGTCGACAACATTGTTTGGTGTCCTCAAAATCAAATTAATGATGGTACCTGCACTGCCACAGATCGAAACTTCAAAAATATCGTTCGCACGTTCATCGTTGACCTAAAGAACAATGCGGATCCAGCTCCGGCCGGTGACATTTTCGACGATTTCTTTTTCGGTCGCCTTTATTTCTTACGATGAGGAGAGCTATGAGCAATATTCGCAACCAAAACGGCTCTGTACTCTTGATCGTCATCATTGCTGCGGCCGTCGCCGTCACGTTGATAACAAATGTCATGACGCGACTCAATTCTATGGCGACGATGGGAAAGAAAGATGCGTTGATTCGCGAAAACACTCGCCTCGGCGACGAGTTCGCCAAACTCGTAGTGAAAGCTTATGAATCAGCGGAACAACTCAAGGCGACCGGATTACCGATGTGCACTGGCACTGGTGTGCATGTCCAATTCGGCGCTGTCGAATTTTGTTTTCCGACCGACGTTTCGGCCCGTTGCTTTCAAACACGGTGGTCAGATAGTTCCGGAATTTGCCTGGACGTTGCCGCAAATCCCCCTCAAATCGTCGCCAAGAACGGCATTGAACACATCGAATTTTACACTACAGGCTATTCTCAAAAGCCGATGAATGCGAAGTATAGACTCTTGGTTCCAGCCGCCTATGCGCAAACCAAAGAGTACGGAAAACCCGCCGATTTGTCTGGCACATGGACGCCGAATAGTTATGCAGCCATCACTTGCGACGGCTCTTCAGGCGATCCCGCAATCTGCAAAGAGTGCGGAGGCGGTGGGCGTTTTGCCTGCATTGATATTATTTATTGCCCAGCCGACACCAATCCTTTCCCGTGCAGTTCAGCGGATTTGATTCGCACTGGGATCATGATCGATCTCTGAGCTATTGTTTGTTTTTGCGAATGCCGTGAAGAACTAACGAGAACACGGGTTCCGTGCCGGGCTCGATAGCTTCGTGTGATTCTGTAATCACACCCTCATGCTGTAAATCGATGAGCAAATACTTGAGATAGCTCTCACGGGCCATAAGATTGTCGACGATCATGATCGGCCGGTCTGTCTTCAGCTTTTCTACTAGAGTATCGATGAAGTCGGAATCGTAGACGAAGTTTTCGACAGGAATGCCAGCCTTAAAATAGTAAGGCATCGAGAACGTTCGACCACGTGACGTATAGACGACTTTCACATTCTCACGAATCGCTATTTCCGACATTTTTTTCCACGCCGGCTTCGCGTACTTGTATCCATTCACAAAAAAGACTGCAAATGCCAGCGGCAAACCAAACGCCACCGTCCGAAGCAACTTGCTGCCTAAAATCTGCAAGAAAGTTTCGAATCCCAATACGAAGAGAAC
>DATLHP010000118.1:0-2478 GCA_035539835.1 Bdellovibrionales bacterium | reverse complement strand
AACCGGAATTTTGTCCGATACTTTCGCTCCAACAAGAATCGCGATGTACGGCGACTTTGGCGAATTCAAAAGCACATCGAGCATCTCGATTTCATTTTTGATCAAAAAGCCGATACCCTTGTGAGCAACCGCTTTCGGAAGAGCCTCAATCGACGCGTGCGCGCGGTGGCAAGCACCAAACGCGTCATCGATGTAGATATCCGTGTAAGACGCCATTTGCAGCGCGAACTCGCGAGAGTTGTCTGTCTCACCTTTTTCATAGCGAAGGTTCTCGAGTAAAACGACTTGGTTCGGACGCAATCCCGGAAGAAGTCCCTTCGGCGCATCGGATGTCGGATCATCGACGAGAATCACTTCGGCTTTCAAAAGTTCACCGAGGCGATGCCCAACAGGCTCCATCGAGTATTGTTTGTCATTGCGCGACTCTGGACGGCCTAAGTGCGAAGCCAAGATGATCTTCGCGCCCTGATCGAGAGCGTAACGAATCGTCGGAATCGCTGCGCGAATACGGGTGTCGTCAGTGATCTTCATTTCGCCCGACTGGCCTTTACCCGCCGATTTTTCCATCGGTACGTTGAAGTCGACGCGAATGAAAACGCTTTTTTCCTTCAATTCGAATTCGTCGATGATCTTAATGCCACGAAGCCCAGGGGTATTCGATGCCGGCATCACAGACCTTTCTGTGCCATGTACTGAGCGAGATCAATCATTCGCTGCGAGAAGCCAGTCTCGTTGTCGTACCACGAGAAGACCTTCGCCATGTGAGTGCCCGATACCATCGTGCTCTTCAAATCAACGATTGAGCTGTACGGGTTGCCGTTGAAATCGACAGAAACAAGTTCGTGCTCTTCAGCGAAGAGAACTCCCTTGAGTGACCCAGCAGCAGCTTTGCGCATCGCCTCGTTGATTCCTTCAACGGTCATTTCTTTTTGCGAAGTGAACGTAAGGTCAACAAGCGAAACGTTCTGTGTCGGAACACGAACAGAAGTACCATCAAGACGACCTTTGAGTTCTGGAAGAACTTGCGTCACCGCTTTCGCAGCACCTGTCGTCGTCGGGATGATCGACGCCGTCGCTGTGCGCGCGCGACGAAGATCGTCGTGTGGAGCATCGAGAACGCGTTGATCGTTCGTGAATGCGTGAACTGTCGTCATCAAACCACGTTCGATTCCGAACGTGTCGTTCAAAACTTTCGCGACAGGTGCAAGACAGTTTGTCGTGCACGATGCATTTGAGATGACGTGGTGTTTCGAAGGATCGTAGTCCGCGTGGTTAATACCGTAAACGATTGTCAAATCGGCGCCGGCCGCTGGCGAAGAAACCATCACGCGCTTTGCGCCACCTTCGATGTGCTTCATGAAGTCTTCTTTTTTCTTGAAGGCGCCCGTGCACTCAAGAACGATATCGCAGCCCCATTCTTTCCAAGGGATTTTCGACGGATCTTTTTCGGCCGAAAGAGGAATACGCTTGCCGTTGACGCTCAAGCTCTTTTCGTCGTGACCGACTTCGGCGCCGAAGATTCCATGAGTTGAGTCGTACTTGAGAAGGTGCGCCGTCGTTTCAGCATCGCCGAGGTTGTTGATACCGACGATCTCGAGTTTCTCAAAACCCGCGCGGAACAAAACTCGACCGATACGACCGAAACCATTGATACCTACTCTGACCTTACCCATTGAAAACTCCCTTTGAAAACGTGCCTGCGAATTTTAACAAAGCGCTTGTATCGATCAATCTAAAACCAGCTTCGGGAAGGTCCGACGCGCGTTGGCGCGCGTTACCTCAAGAAGCTTCTCTGTGCTCACCGATTTGAGGTCGGCGATCGCCTGTGCCGTGTGCACGACAAACGCCGGCACATTCGACTTTCCGCGATGAGGCATTGGGGTCAAAAACGGAGCATCTGTTTCGACATGAAGTCGATCCAGCGGCACATAGCGCGCCACCGCTCGCAATTCGTCGGCACTCTTGAACGTAACGACCCCACTGAATGAAATGTCCATCCCGAGATCCAAAGACTGCTCAGCCAGCCACTGCGTACCAGTGAAGCAATGAATGATCCCAGAAACGTCGCCCTTGAATTCTTTTAAGATCTCGATCGTGTCAGCCTCGGCGTCACGCGTGTGAATTTCGACGGGAAGACGATGCTTTTTCGCAAGAGCGAGCTGGCGCCTAAAAGCGTCTTTTTGCTCTTCGCGAGGCGAATTGTCGTAGTAATAATCGAGACCGATTTCACCGACGGCGACGACCTCTTTGCGATCGACGTTGGCATCGAGATAGGCTTCGACCTCATCGGTGTAGACTTTGCCCTCGTGCGGATGAACGCCAAGCGTGCAGGCGACTTCTGGAAAGTACTTTTGCGCAAGACCGAGAACCACACCGTGATCGGCCGGCTCGGTGCCAATCGTGATAAAACGAGTCACGCCTTGGGCACGCGCTTGCTCCATCGCTTCTTCAGGCGTGACGCCTTTCAAGAAATTGAGA
>DATLHP010000117.1:0-8462 GCA_035539835.1 Bdellovibrionales bacterium | reverse complement strand
CTGTGGGAGAAGTACAAGAGCTGCTACGATAACAAGACATGCCCAGGTATGAGCGGTTTATAAGAATATAGAGAAATTAGAATAGAGAGGATTGAAGGGCGCGAGAAATCGCGCCCTTTCTTTTTAGAACTTCGCGACGAGCGAAGTCGTAAAGAGCGCCTCGGCTTTTTTCAAAGGCTCAGGCGCTCCGCCATTGTACTTGTACAAGTACGCAACCTTCATCGAGAAGATTTCTGAGAGAGTGACCATGATCGATGGTTCGATATTGTAGAGATAGCCGCTCGACTGGCGGAAATTCGGAAGATACTCACCCCACAAGCGTCCTTGTAGATCGTTGCGGATCGTCTTTAAGACCTCCATGTACACGCGACCGAAACTTTCGGTGAATTTATCGCCGGCGAGTGGAATGGTTTGCGTCAGTCGATAACCGAGTTCTGAAAACCAATCGAAGCCTTCAGATTTGACGAAGTAATACTTCGCACCGATGTCGGCGTTGTCGCGTTGAATGTAACCACCAGTGATATCGGATTCTGCACCGTATCCGACGAAGGCTCCCCATACGGGGCTGAATTTGCGCTCGAAGCGACCACTCAATCCCCAGGCCTTTGCGCTTTGAACTCCGTCGGCTCTGGTGTCGAGATATCGAGCATTGAGTGAGTAGGTGTTTGAGCCATCAGTGAGTTTCGTTACTGATTTTCCAGAGTAACTTTCTGATTCTGTGTTTCCTGAAAGGGTAACGACTGAAGCTTCAGACTCGTTGGACCAACCTTGTTTCACTTCTTCGGCTAGTGATTGATTGCAGACGATGCTGGCTACAGCTATCGTTGCAAATAAATTCAGACGCTTCATCGTTCACCTCATGGGAATTTGGATGAAGAAAGGATAACGATGTTTGGTTGGGTTGAGGAATTCAAAACTTTCGCGATCAAAGGAAATGTCATCGACCTTGCTGTCGGTTTGATCATCGGTGCTGAATTTTCGAAGATCGTAAATTCGATGGTGAATGACGTGATCATGCCGCCGATCGGACTGTTGATTGGTGGTGTCGGCTTCAACGATTTGTTTGTGATGCTGAAAGAGGGAGCAAAGGTGCCACCGCCGTATGCGACGCTCGCGGATGCTCAAGCAGCGGGAGCTGTGACTTTGAACTTCGGATCATTTCTCAGCACCATGGTGACCTTCACGATAACGGCCTTTGCCGTTTTTCTTCTCGTGAAGATCGTTAATCGCGCACGTAAGGCGTAGTTACTGCACTGGTGTAACTGGAAACAAGAATGTCGTGCGAACTCGATTGTCGGGCAGAACTTCGTAGAGTTCGATGATCGAGCCTTCGTGGGTGAGGTTCTTTTCTTCGATGAAGTCGCGCATTTTTGGATAAACTTTGAGCGGTCCTAGCGAGGGAGCGCCTTCGAAGACAGCTTTGACGTAACGTTTGTGAGGAATCGATCCAATCGCAATTCCGGGCGGAAGCACCATCGGCGGAGCGCTTTCAAGAACGCAGCCTCCGCGACTTCTCAAGCGATCGTTTGCGACACTCTCGGGATTATCGAGGTACTCACCGAAACTGACCTGACACTTCAGTCCAAGTGACTTCATCCATTTTTCGACTTCTTCGATGATCGGAACGATCTTGTGATACTCACCGAGATGGTTTTTGTAAGCGACTTGATACGGGCCTACTTCTTCAAGTGTGATGACAACATCTTTGTCGGCACCGAGGCGGAAGTAAAGTGATGCGAGGAGAGCAACGACGGTTGCGATGACTAAGAGAACGAGTTTCTTCATCTCACGCTTTCTTCCATTTGATATTGCAGCCCATTGATGGAGTTTGATCTGCCGAAGGTTTTCTGCCGGCAAGAAGCGCCTCGATCGCATTTTTCAGCTCTTGCGTGCGCACAGCCTTTGGATCTTTCCATGAATCATCCAGGCGCCCGCGATACGTGAGCATCATCGATCGATCATACAAAAAGAAATCTGGAGTACATACGGCGCCAAACGTTTTCGCGACTTGCTGTGATTCATCATAGAGGTATGGAAACGGAAAGCGTTTTGCCTCGGCAAGCTCTTTCATCTTCGGAAACGAATCCTCGGGATGCTCATCAGCATCGTTGGAGCTAATTGCAGCGATCTTCACCGACTTGCCTTCAAAGTGACGACCGAGTTCAACCAATCGATCCTGAATGGCTTGCACGTAAGGACAATGGTTGCAGATGAACATAACCAAAAAAGCATCAGATCCGGCGAAATCAGAACGAGAATAAGTTTTTCCATCGGTTGCTGGAAGTGTGAAGTCGGGGCAAGGTTTTCCGATCTCGGGATCGGGAGTGTAGGTGAGTGCCATCGATCAACTCCTTATTGTGAACTCTACAGTTCGTGCCAGAACCATGCGCGTGAGGCACTACGAATTTGTCCGCGCTCATCAACTTCGACAATCGGTTCGTCGAGAAGTGGGAATCGATTCAGTGCCGTGCAGAGCGCGTAGCGTGCTGAATGTTCGAGACTATCGGCTTGCCCCGCTGTGAGGGCAGCTCGCAATTCGCTGAACCATGCCTCGAGAAATCGAGGCCATAAACGAATGAGATCCTCTTCGCCGACATAATCCATGAGTGATGTTGCGTCGATAGTTTCTGGTTTCGCGAATACATTCATGCCGAGACCGACGATCGTACGAACCGAATTTCCTGCGACGATATTTTCAATCAGAATACCTGCGAGTTTCTTTTCTCCGAGATAGATATCATTCGGTGCTTTTAAGCTCACAGGCAATCCAGGGAACGTTCGATCAAGTGATTGGAAGACCGCAAGACCAACAAGAGGGCTGAGAATCGGTTGCGGTGGCTTTGCCAACCGCGCGCTCCAAGAGCTCAAGAGTGCGCCGGGAGCTGATACCCAAGTGTTCTGTGCGCGACCGCGACCTGCGGTCTGTACATCTGCGAGAGTGAGATGAATGGGTCCGACAGCTTCTCCGATTGGAAGAGCCGGGAGATCAGCTTCTTTCGCTCTCAAATTCGTCGACTCTAGAGTTTTATTGGCGTCGACGATGATATTGCGAATGCGCGCCCAAGACTTTGTCCATTCGAAGGCGCCGAGGTTTTTCATATTCCTGCATGCTCCGACTCTTGCCAGTCGAAGAGCAGACTGATGTCTGCCGTCGGAGCCGAGTGAGTAATGGCTCCGACCGAAATAAAGTCGACGCCGGTCTCGGCGACCGAGCGTACGCGGCCAACGGTCATATTGCCGCTGGCTTCGACGAGAGTTTCTTCAGGAATCAAAGTCAGAGACGCTTTGATTGTCTCATTATCCATATTGTCGAGAAGAATACGTTCGACCTTCATCGTGACGGCTTCTTTGACTTCATCGAGATTCGAACATTCGACTTCGAGTTTCTCGTTCGTGTGCTGACGAATGCGTTCAACAGCTTTTGAAAGTCCGCCAGCAACATGGATGTGGTTGTCTTTGATCAAAATAGCTTCGCTCAAAGAGTATCGATGATTCACGCCGCCGCCGTGAACGACAGCGCGTTTTTCGAGCTCGCGATAACCCGGAAGTGTTTTGCGCGTATCGAGGATCTTCGTCTTCGTGTGTTCGACTTCTTTGGCGAAACAACGAGTGAGCGTTGCGATACCTGACAAGTGACCAACGAAATTCAAAGCAACGCGCTCTGCTTTCAAAATTTGAATCAAATCGCCGGTGATATGGCAGAGCACTTGCTTCTTTAAAACCAGGTCGCCTTCTTTGAAGTGCCACTGCACACGTGCGGTCGGTTCGAGAGCGAGCATTGTTTGCTCAAAAGCGAGCGTTCCCGAAAGGACGAGATCTTCTTTGGCGATCAATCGCGCTTGCCCAAAGCGAGGCATCAAGGCGAGTGAATCCGTAGTAAGGTCTCCGCGAGGCATGTCTTCGCGGAGTGCGGCTTGGATAAGATCAGAGAGTGTCATGGAGAACGTGGCCTTTCGACCTCGTCAGATGAATCGTCGTCGCCGATCAGGCGTTCCAGCTCGGCGCGGATGAGTTTCTCCGCGAGATCAGGAACGATCTTTCGCACGACAGCTTCGATAATGTCACGGCTCTGCGCGCGAATGATCTCTTCGAGACGATCTGCGTCCATCTGAGGAATTGCGCCTTGATTCGGGATATTGAGAGTCGTCTCTTCAATCTCGAGCGAGTCATTTCCAGGCTCTGGTTCATGGTCATCGAGTCGAAGTGGCTCGATTGGCGTCGGCGGCTCGGCCGTTTCGTCCTCGAGAGCCTCAACTTCGAATTGAACCGCTTCGATCGGCTCGTCGAACACAGGGATGTCCGGCATCGAAAAGTCAGCAGCAAAAGTTTCGTCTGAAGCCGCGCGCGGCTCCATTTCAACAGACGGCGGCTTTGGACGCTTCGCCGTCGGAACGCCGAATTCTTCTTCGCCGAGATCGATTTTGATCTCCATGTCGTCAGAAGCGACTGAGACCGGCGGCAGGTCGATTTTAAAGCGCGAGAGATCCTGATGTGACCAAGGCTCGCCATCGTCAGACTTCGGTGCCTCTGTCTTCGGAGCGAGGTTTACCGGCGCAAAACCGTCTTTGTCGAGATCGACATCCTCGAAGCTGTCGATGTTCCAGCTTGAAGTCGTGACAGGCTCTTCGAGGTGAGGAGGAATCGGCTCAGGTTCTGGCTCAATCTTCGGTGCTGCTTTCGGAGCTGGGGGAGCCGGCGCCGCTGCCGCAGGTTTTTGATTCGCAAGCTCAGCACGCATTGGCTCTGTGACTTTGTCAGAGAACTCCAAGAAGTGGGCAAGGCGCTGAGTGTGTGTCTTTGGAACTAGCTGAAGCACGACCTTGCGAAGTGTTTCGACGTCGAACGGTTTCTCTAGACGACCATCGGCTTTGTTTTTTACAGCCAAGGCTTCGTCGAACTCCATGAACGAGCTCCACATCAAAACGACGGGGATACTTTTGAGCTTCGCATCGGCCTTTAAATCGGCGCAGACTTCGTAACCATTTTTTTTCTGAAGAAGAATGTCAGCAAAGATCAGGTCTGGTTGAAAAGAGCGCGCGACTTCGAGCACGTCGACGCCAACGTGAACAGCCTTCACCTCAATAGCGAAATCCTGAAGTGCCAACTGCATGACTTTTTTAATTGTCGTGCTCTCGTCAGCGAGTAAGACGCGCAATGCCATTGTTAAGAGTAAACTTTCTTTCGAGGGACGAGTCAAGAACGCTCGAACTGTCTATCGAACGGGCAGCTCCTGGTTTGACGGTTGAGCAATGGCCCCATACCATGACGACAACCCATGCTCAGTATCATCGACCGCTATATTTCAAAGCTCTTTATTCTATTTTTCCTCAGCGGACTTGCTGTCTTTGTCGTTCTTTTTGTTGCTGTCGATTTCATGACCAATATTTCCAGCCACAACCCGGCTTCTTCAGCGGTGATTCAGTATTACCTGCTGTCGATACCCAGTTTGGTTTACCAAATGCTTCCGGTCGCTTGTCTCTTAGGCACGATCTTTACCTTGAGTAATTTGAGTCGAAGCAATGAATTGGTCGCGCTTTTCAGTTCGGGAATGAGTCTTGCGCGGATTAGTACGCCGATTCTGGTTCTCGTTGTTTTGATTTCGAGCGTTTCGTTCTGGTTGAACGATCGTGTTGTCCCGATCGTCAACCAACGCAAAAACTACGTTTACTACGTCGAAATTCTAAAAAAACCCGGTCTCTATTCGACGGTGAAGACGGACAAAATCTGGTATCGCTCAGGAAATGTGCTCTTCAATATTAAGACCCTGCAATCGGATAGCAACACGGCTGAGGGGCTGACCATGTACTACTTCGATAGTGCATGGAAACTGATCCAGATGATCACCGCGCGTCACGTTGAACTCAATGGATCGAATTGGGAGCTTCACAACGGTGCGGTTACGCTCTTTGCTAAGGATTCGAGCGTTCCGATGACTCAGAACTTTGACTCGAAAACCATCACGGTTTCGGACGAGAGCGCTGACATTCAAAAAGGGTCACAGAGCAGTGAAACCCTGAGCGTTGGCGAGCTGAAACGCTTCATTACGCGAAATCGGGATGCAGGCCTCGATACCCTTCGTTACGAAGTCGATTACCACGCGAAATTTAGCTTCGCTTTTGCCGCATTCGTTATGTCCTTTCTCGGTATCCCTTTTTCGGTAACGAAACAGCGAGGTGGCGGCGCGGCCTTCAACGTCGGCGTCACCATCCTCCTCGCTTTTGGCTATTGGGCCGCCTATAGTTCGGGGATTACCCTTGGTCGGCACGGTGCAGTTCCACCAGTTATTGCTGTCTGGTTGCCTAATATGGTGATGGTGGCGCTTTCAGCCATCTTCCTCTTCAGACTGAAAAAGTAGCTGAAAATACGAGCACTTAGTGGTAGACTGATGGTGTCACGGTTAGTTCCCCGGGGGTTCCATGGTTCTCGAAGTACTCAAATTTCCAGATGCGCGTTTGCGCAAAAAGGGTGTCGCAGTAAAGGCAGTCACGCCAGAGCTTCGTACGCTTGCGGAAAATATGATCGAGACGATGTACGCCGAAAGCGGAATCGGCCTCGCAGCACCACAAGTGGGTGAGTCTGTTCGCCTCTTGGTGATCGACACACGCCCCACCGATGAAGAGGGACAGCCGACGACCGAAGGTCTTTCAGATCTCGAAAAAGCGGTGGTTCAGCCGATCGTACTTTTCAACCCAGAGATCAAAGTCGCCAAAGAAAAAACCACGTACGAAGAGGGTTGCCTCAGCGTTCCTGGGTTCTTTGAGACCGTTGATCGCGCTCTTTACGTCGAAGTCGAAGGACTTGATAAAGACGGCAACAAGATTGAGATCAAAACCGATGGATTGTTGGCGATCTGCCTTCAGCACGAGATGGATCATCTCGAGGGCAAGCTCTTCATCGATCGGTTGAGCTTCTTGAAGTCAAACAAGATCAAAAATCGCATTCAAAAACACGGGTATCCGACGGCCGAAGAGGTCGAAGAAGAGCGTTCGGAAGCACGCACGCGTCGCAAAGAAGCAGCCGCAGCAAATACTCAAGCGAAGTAAGCTAAACCTTCCCTGAAGCATTTGAAAATCAAGCTTTCCCGTGCGAGACCATTCGGATGAGTAAGGTCCGTATTCTCTTTCTGGGCACGCCCGATTTTGCGGCGGAAAGCCTGCGTCGTCTCATTGAGGACGATCATTTCGAAATCGTTGGCGTTGTCAGCCAGCCGGATCGTCCAGCAGGGCGAAAGATGCAATTGAAGGCATCACCGGTGAAAGAGCTGGCGCTCGCTCATGGTCTTCGTGTGATGACGCCAGAGACTGTCAATACTGATGAGTTTCGTGCTGAGATCAAAGCACTCGGCGCAGAGGGTGCCGCCGTCGTCGCATTCGGACAAATCCTTGGTCAAAAATTCTTAGATCTCTTTCCGAAAAAAGCCGTCAATGTTCACGGCAGTATTCTGCCGCGCTGGCGTGGAGCGGCTCCGATTCAGCGTGCGGTGATGGCTGGTGATGCTGAAACCGGCGTTACTCTTCAGATCATCGTTCGAAAACTCGATGCAGGCCCTGTTTTGGGTGAGCGTCGTATGGCTTTGCCAGAAGACATGAATGCGATGGAGCTTCACGATCGGTTGAAAGTTCTCGGCGCCGATCTCTTGCATGTCGAATTTATGGACTATCTGCGCGGCAATCTGCACGCGGTCGAGCAAGACGAGTCGCAAGTCACCCATGCGGCGAAGATCGAAAAATCTGAAACGCAAATCGATTGGACAAAGAGCGCGAGCGAAGTTCACAACAGAGTTCGTGGACTTCAAATGGGTCCATATGCTTGGGCGAATCTTTTTTCGCAGAATTTGAAAATTCATAAAACACGGGTGTCATCAAAATCGATGTCTGGCTCGCCAGGTGATCATTCAGTGATTGATGAAAATGGTACGACGTTCATTCGTGTCGTCTGTGGATCGGGCGCGGTTGATATTTTAGAGCTGCAACCGGAATCGCGTGCACGCATGGCAGTTGCTGATTTTGTGCGGGGTCTTCGGGCTGGGGAGAAGAAGTGAGTAACGAGTTTTTGGTCGCTCCGAGTATTCTTTCTGCAGACTTTTCAAAACTAGGCGAGGAGATCGCCGCTGTTGAACGTGCCGGCGCTGATTGGATTCACGTCGACATCATGGACGGACATTTTGTTCCGAATCTCACGATTGGTGCTCCGGTCGTAAAAAGCATTCGTCCAACGACGAAACTGCCGCTCGATTGTCACTTGATGATCGAGAATCCAGAAAAATACGTCGAAGATTTCGCAAAGGCTGGCGCTGACTACATCACGGTTCATGTTGAAGCGACAAACGAGCCTGTGGCTCTGTTGAAGCGTATTCGTGATCTCGGTGCGAAGGCGGGAATTACGGCGCGTCCGTCGACGCCAGTCGAAAAAATTCTTCCGCTCTTGAAACATGTCGATCTTGTTTTGGTCATGACTGTGAA